>JBMOHO010000117.1:0-10557 GCA_049317805.1 Saprospiraceae bacterium | reverse complement strand
CCGCTGTTGTACCGCATCAAACACGCGCACCACCATCGTACTGGAGATAAGTGGCATATTTACCCCATGTATGACTGGGCTCATGGGCAAAGCGACAGCATAGAGGGCATTACCCATTCCATTTGTACGCTGGAATTTGCGCCACACCGGCCGCTGTATGAATGGTTTATCGAGCAGTTGGGCATTTTCCCGTCCAAACAATACGAATTTGCCCGGTTTAACCTGAGTTACACCATCATGAGCAAGCGCAAACTGCTCCAGTTGGTGAAGGAAGGTCACGTACGCGGTTGGGACGATCCGCGCATGCCCACCATTTCGGCCCTGCGGCGGCGTGGTTTTACGCCCGAGAGCATTGTGGATTTTGCGACTCGAATCGGCGTGTCCAAGCGCGAAAACCTCATTGAGCTTTCGTTGTTGGAGTTTTGCATCCGCGAAGACCTCAACAAACGGTCGTTGCGCCGTTTTGCCGTACTCGATCCGATCAAAGTCATTGTGGACAATTATCCGGAAGAAACGGTGGAGTGGCTGGAGACCGAGAACAACCCGGAAGACCCGGAGACTGGCCACCGGTTGTTGCCGTTTAGCCGGGAATTATACATTGAGCGCGATGATTTTATGGAAAATCCGCCGCCGAAATACCATCGCTTGTCGCCCGGCGGCATGGTACGCCTCAAATCGGCGTTCATCATCCGTTGCGAGTCGGTGGAAAAGGATGCTGCGGGAAACACCACGGCCCTGCATTGCCAATATGTGCCGGAAAGCCGAAGCGGACAAGATACCAGTGGACTGAAGGTGCAAGGCGTGATTCATTGGTTGAGCGCCCCGCATGCCCAAACGGCAGAAGTGCGCTTGTACGATCGGTTGTTCACGATGGAAGACCCTGCGGAGGCCGATGATTTTTTAAGTGTAATCAATCCGGATTCGCTGCGGATTGTCGATAACGCATTGGTTGAACCCGCGTTGACGTCGGCAAGTGTGGGCGACCAGTTTCAGTTTACCCGTTTGGGTTACTTCTGCGTGGATCCCGACAGCACGCCTTCAAAAATGGTTTATAACCGTACAGTGACCCTTAAAGACACCTGGGGAAAGGAAAAAAAGAAGTGATTTGCGTCTTTTGAAGACAATTCATTGTCTTTATTTCCTGAAAAGTGCGGGAATTGCTTGATTGAGCAATAATTCCGTTTCCGAAATCCCGCAATACCGGTACTTTTGAATTCATTTATTGTCAGTAAAAAAACCTACAACATGATTAAACACTTGACTACGCTGATGTTGCTGAGCATGCTCGCAACTGCTGCATTTGCCCAGACACCGTTTTGGGCAGTGAATTTTTCTACGGGCCTTCCGGCAGGATGGACTTCGGTGGATGCGTCCAACCAAGGCATCACTTGGGAGTATTGCACCGGACCAGCCGACAACTGTTCGCCTGTTTTTACAGGACAGGTACCATTTGCCTCTTCTACAGCGGCCAACGGTTTTATGGTGGTTAACTCCGACGCCTCTGGCGCTCTATTGCCAAACAACCACGTTTCTGAATTGACCACTTCTGCCATTAACTGCAGTGCACAAAACCAGGTGTACGCCATTTTTCAATCGCAGATTGGTGTTTTTCAGAATACGGCAGAAGCCAACGCAGTACTGCGTGTCAGCACAGATAAGGTAAACTGGACCACTTTCGTGTGCTTCCCTGGTTTGACAGAATTTGATTTTTTCTCTGAAAACCCTTACTTCTCGACCGTAAACATTTCCTCGGTGGCGGCCAACCAACCTGTTGTTTACCTGCAGTGGCAATGGACGGCCAACTGGGAGTATCTGTGGACATTAGACGATGTGCGTCTGTTCAATACCAACCCCAATCCAAGCTTTGACTTGACCTTGATTGATTTCTTCTATCCTGTTTCGAGCATCGGTACGCCCGCTTCACAGCTGGCTACGGATACTTTCGGATTTGGTGTAGACGTATTCAACAAAGGCCTGGCTGCTTCTACCAATGTGAAAGCAGTTGCTTATGTAGAAGAAACCACGCTGGGTGATATCCTGTTTACCGACACCGTTACCGTGCCTGTTTTGGCACCCAACGACACCGCTTTCATTGTATTCAACAAACTGTATGCGCCAGAACTTCCGGTAGGCAATTACCGTGTTCGTTATGCGGTGAGCGCTGATGAGATGGACGAGCGCCCGGCAGACAACGGCAGAGAAGCGCCATTCTTTGCTACTTCGTTCCTGTTTTCTAAAGAAAATGGCATCGAAACGGCTACACGCCCGGCAAACCCTTTGCCTGACCGTTGGACATGGGGCAACATTTACACCATGGCATCAGGTGTAAACGAAAAATATGCAGCGCGGGAAGCCATCTTCTCCTATGCTTGCAACCCTGCGCCTGACCCGCAAGCCAACGATATATCGGCTACCATCGGCCTGTACCGCGTGAACGACGATATTTTGCGCGATTACAGCAACTTCAATGCGACTATGTTCCCTCCGGAATCGGGTATGACGTTCATCGGTTTTGCCCTGTTTGATGCACCTGACACCACTGTTAACTTTGACGTGCACAGGCTTCCACTAACCGATTTTTCGACAGGTGATACGTCTGTTAAACTTGATGCAGGCGCACAGTACTACCTCACGGTAACGTATGAAAAGCCATTTAACACTGCTTTTCAGTCCATTGCGAATGACGTCGTGCATCCTGGCGTAAGCCAGCTGTTGTTTATCACAGGCTACTCTGGTGGTTTTGTGGGCAATCCGGATCCATTCCTGCGCTTGAGCATCGGTCTTGTTTCCAGCGTGGACAATACGCCACTGCCCGACAACACTTTGCGCATCATGCCCAATCCGGTAAACGATGTACTGAACCTGGTGGTTGATTTTGCAGAACCGACTTCCACGACCATTACACTGGCTGACCTGACCGGTCGCGTCATCACCATCGATGATCGTCCGGCCCTCACCAACGATCAAATCCGGTACAACGTTTCGTCTCTGGCGCCAGGCACCTATATTGCCCGTATCGCTACACCAAACGGTACACTGACGAAGAAATTCATAGTAGCTCGATAAGTTTTGAGTTATGAGTTTTGAGTTTTGAGTACTCTACGCGTACTCAAAACTCAAAACTCACCACTCAAAACTCAAAACTGAGTACTCAAAACTGCCAAAGCGGCCCTCTCGGAGGCACCGCCATCACCTAATTGACGCCTGACCTCCATATATCCTTGCCGGATGCGGCTTGTTTCTTCCGGCTGAAGGATGCGCTCGAGGGCATTTCGGGCGTTTTCGGGCGTAAATTCGGCTTGAATGAGTTCCTGGACAAGGGGCTTATCCACAATAAGGTTGACAAGAGAAATGTATTTAACCTTGATGACCTGCCGGGCAATGGCGTAAGAAAGCGGATTGCCTGTATAGCAAACCACCTGCGGAACGCCAAAAAGGGCGGTTTCCAGGGTTGAAGTGCCAGATTTTACCAAGGCCGCCCTGGATCGGCGGAGCACGTCGTATGTTTCGCCTTTCACGAGCTGTATGCCGGGATAGGGCGCAAGGATGGATGTATACAGTTCATCGGGCAGGGTAGGGGCACCCGCCACCACAAACTGATATTCCGGGAAATACGCCGCCACAGCCGCCATAACAGGCAAAATACGCTTGACCTCCTGGCACCTGCTGCCAGGCAGCAACGCAATGGTTCGGGCGTCGGAGCCGCCCCATTGATCGGCAGCACCAATGGCGTCGAGCAGCGGATGACCGACAAACTGCACCGACATGCCGTGTTTTGTATAAAAATCTTTTTCAAAAGGGAGGATGACGAGCATGTTGTCCACATCGCGCCGAATGGCGTTCACCCGCGACTGGTGCCAGGCCCACACCTGCGGTGAAATGTAATACACGACCCTCATGCCTTGTTGTTTGGCCCATTGGGCGATGCGCAGGTTGAACCCAGGATAATCGATCAACACCAGTACATCCGGCTGAAACGCAGTGATGTCTGCCTTGCAAAATTCCAGGTTTCGCATGATGGTGCGCAGGTTGCTCAATACTTCCCAGAAACCCATGAATGCCAAATCGCGATAGTGTTTGACCACCTCAGCGCCAGCCTCTGCCATGTGGTCGCCACCCCAGGCGCGTATGCGCACATCGGGTTGTTGGGCCCGAATGGCTTTAATCAGGTTGCCCGCGTGTAAATCGCCAGATGCTTCACCGGCTATCAGATACAGTTTCATGAAGCAAAAGTAACAGAATAGCGAATGCGGAATGCGGAATAAAAAAGGGCATTCGACGATTGCCGAATGCCCGAAATTGGATGTTATTTATTGAATCAGTGGCGATTAGCGCACAATCACAAACGGTTTGGTCACCATTTGGCCGTTGGCCGAAACCGTCAGCATATACGTGCCATTGGTGAGGTTATCCACCTGGAAAGGCAGGAAGTGTTCGCCTTGAACGCCGGTATAATTGCGCTCCACGGCGGTGCGGCCGAGGGCGTCGATGATGCGCACCTGCACATCGGCACTTTCGAGCAGGTTCAGGGTGATGGTAGCCGATTCGCTCACCGGATTGGGGAACATGCTGACCGAGATCAGCTCCGATTGAGGCTCGTTGGAAGAAACGCTGGTGAATGGAATGGTCGTTTTTTCCGCGTTGACGATCTGTTTGTTGGTAAAGTTGATCAGCATGGTCACCGCGTGCATTTTTTCCACATTGAATGCATTGAGTATCGTAAACGTGCTGGTATACTCGTGTTCAGAACCGGCGGGGTTGCTGGTGGGCACACTGTTGGCTGCACCGGTGAAGCCGCCTACGATGCCACGGGCTACGTGCTCGTACACCATTTGGGAAGCTGGAACGGTAGCAGGCAGGTTTTCGTACCCGTTCATTGGGCCTACAGGACCACCTGAGTAGAAGTTTACCTGACCATATGTTGCGCCTGTACCTTTTACCTCATCTTCAATATACGCTACAGCAATGCGGTAGTTGCCGTTGGTTTCTTCGAGGAATTTCAACTTGCTGTGTACCGTGGCCTTGCGCGCAGTGGCGTCCCACTCTACTTCCTGAGTCACCAGCACGGTGGGTTCTATTGCCATGCGCTCCACGTAATAGGCCTCAAATTCTAAGGGGTCAATAGCGCCGGATGCGCGATCAACCACCCCGCCTGGGTATGCACCACCGATAAGTGGGCCTAAACCACTGTCGTACGCAGCAACCACCATAGGATCCTGGTTGTGTACGGCAATGCCAATGGCGGTTTCCTCATAGAATTGTTCCATGTGCTTCAGCATGACAGCTCCGCGTGGGCACCATCCGCACCAGGTACCAGTACCTTCTTCCAAAACCACTTTACGGCCGCTAACAGGTTTAACACCAGTGATGTCAGAAGTGCCCACGTTGTCTGTTGCGTCATTATCGCCTACACCGTTTACGTTGGAAATGGTCAGCGTTACGTCATTGGCACCTTCTTTTACCAGGAAACCGTCGGTCATTTCAAAGTAATAGGATTCGCCGAGGCCCACGTTGAGGCCTGTATATGTTTGCGTTTTGGTGTCTACACCGTTGCTCCAGGTGGCGTCAAAAGACGTGATGGCTGCAAAAGAGGGGTTGCTGATTTGGCCACCTACAAACACTTCACCGTCGACAAAGAACTTGTCGTAAGCCACGCTGCGCGGGATCAGGTCGATGGTGCGCACCACCTGGGCACCGTCGAGCGTGGTGCGCAAGATGTTGTCTTTTTCTACAATGCGGAGGTTGTCAAAACCGGCGCCAAACATCCAGCCGGCGTCGTCTACGTAGCGGAATGCCAGGTAAACCGTTGATTTGCCAGCCAGGGAAGCCAGGCTGATGCCACGGTTATTTTCCCAAGTGCCGTTGCCGCTAATTTTTTCTACGATCGACCAGTCTGTACCATTTTCAGAAGACAGCAGGTACAATTCTTCCGTAGAGCCCTGATAGGTTCCTTCTGCATAGTAGAGGTCGAACAACAGGTAAGGTTCAACAGCAGTGGAGAAATTCAGCACCGGAAATTTGAGGAGGTCGTTGCTTTTGTCGCAGTTGCAGTTGTCGTCGTTGGTGGCAACAATGTTGCCTGGGCGCGATGTAATAGGGAAAAATTGAGAACTCAAGGCCGCAGTAGTACCCACTTTCCAGCCACCGTCAGTAGCGAGTGTGGTTTGGCTCCAGCCGGCAGGAAGGGCGGCGGCGGCGTCAAAGTTTTCTTGCCACAGGACAACCTGGGCTTGGGCAATGCCGGCGCTGACGCCAACGAGCAGTAAAATTTGTAATAACTTAATCATTAGTTGAGCTTTTTGTGAATAGTGAATTTCGCCACCAAATGTATGGCTGTTTTTTATTTCTGTTTAGCCGGAAAGCATATTTTTTTAGTCTCAGGCCATTTTGAGCAATTCCATAGCCACGCTAATGATTCCGTCAAGGAACTTATCTTTGTCCATCTTGTTTATTCTTGCTACACAAACCTGTTTTGACCGGCGGCCTGTTTTGACCGGCGCCGCCTTTTAGCGCTCCTGTATGCTTTTCGAACCGAAAGACGTTTTACAAAAACTTGAATTCGACAAAATCATTGAACTCCTTGAAAAAGAGGCACTTAATCCTATAGCGGCTGAAGTGCTGCGGCAGCTTAAACCGGGCGTATCGTTTCCGGAAATAGACCTGCGCCTCAGGGAGGTACGCGAGTACAAACTTGGACTGGAAAAAAATGACCGTTTTCCGATGAGTGCCTACTCGGATGTGCGACCGGAATTGCGCATGCTCCAGATTGAAGGCTACACCCTGCAGGCTGAATCTTTCCAGAATGTTTTGCGGATTCTGTACACCATGCGCGATGTTTTCCGGTTTTTCAGCGGGGTCAAAAAAGAGATCTATCCAAAACTGTTCGACATCATCCGGCCCTTGTCTTATGACGAAGGCCTTGCTGCGGCCATCAATACGGTGTTTGACGAAAAAGGAGACATGCGTCCCGACGCTTCGCCCGAACTCCTGCGCATACGGCGCGAAACGCAACACCGGCTGCGGGATTTGGACGCGCGTTTCCGCCAAATTATTCAGGAATACCGCCAGAAAGGATGGTTGTCAGACAATCCGGAGAGTTTTCGCAACAACCGGCGCGTCCTATCCGTGCCTGCCGAGCACAAACGGAAAATGCGCGGCATCATACACGACGAAAGCGAAACAGGCCGCACCGTTTTTATTGAACCGGAGGCCGTTATTGACATCAACAACGACATTTTTAACCTCGAACAGGAAGAACGCCGCGAAATATTCAGCATCCTGAAAAACCTGAGCGACACCATACGGCCCTACGCCGGATTGATACGCCAATACCTCATGGCGCTGGTGCAGTACGACATCATTCAGGCCAAGGCCAAACTCGCCGTGTCTATGCGCGCGGGCATGCCGGTGCTGAAAGAATCGCCCATTATTGGCATAAAAAAAGGCTATCACCCGCTGTTGTACCTCAAAAACAAGGCGCTTGGCCGCAAAACGGTGCCGTTTGAACTGCGTTTGAACGCCGAAAACCACATCCTGATCCTGTCTGGCCCCAATGCCGGCGGCAAATCGGTGGCCATGAAATCGGTTGGCCTCATGCAACTCATGGTGCAAAGTGGCCTGCTGGTGCCTTGCCATGAACTGAGCGAATTTGGCATTTTCCAACAGCTTTTTGCTGATATTGGCGACCAACAGAGTCTTGAAGACGACCTGAGCACGTATTCTTCCAGGCTTCAAAATGCGCGCGAGTTCATCAAAAAGGCCACGCCTAAAACCCTGGTGCTGGTAGACGAAATGGGCAGCGGCACCGACCCCAAACCGGGCGGCGCCATAGCCGAATCGGTATTGCGCGACCTGCACCGAAAAGGGGTGTTTGCCGTGATCACTACCCACTATTCCAACCTCAAAGTGTTTGCATTTCGCAATCCAGGCATCCTGAACGGCAACATGCACTTTGACAAAGACACCTTGTCGCCCACCTACGAGCTCCGTGTGGGCCGACCAGGCAGCAGTTACGCCTTCGAAATTGCCGCCAAAAGCGGTTTGCCCAAGCCCCTCATCGACTATGCCCGCAGCCGCACCGGCAGTGAAACGGCCGTGGATGACATCCTGATTGAACTGCAACGGGAAAAACAGGAATTGGAAGAGCACTTGAAAACCGCCAGGGAAAAACAGGAGTCGCTGGACAGGCTGATCAAAAACTACGAGGCCATGAATCAGGATCTTGAGATGAAGCGCAAACGGCTCAAATTAGATCAAAAAGAGTTTGATTTGCTCCAAAAGGCTCAAACCAACCACGAAGTGGACAAGCTCATCCGCGAGCTCAAGGAATCGAACAATGTAGAGCGCGCCCGCGAAGTATCGGTTCGGCTGCGCGCAGAAAGGGTTGAAAAAGCCAAAGCGGTAGACGAGGCATACAGCGAGGTGCTCCAGTTGGAAACCGGCAATGCCGCTGGCATAACCGTTCCGTTTAAAGTGGGCGACTACGTTCGCCTGCGTACAGGAGGCGCAGTGGGGCGCATAGACCGCATAGAGGGTCAAAAGGCGTCGGTGAGCCTGGGGCAATTGCAGGTCAGCATAGTGTTGCGCGACCTGGTGGCCGTGGCCGAACCCGCCAAAACCACCCAAAACAGGTCGCAAAACGACCTGCAGCGGGCCGCCGCTTTTGACCACAAGATTGACCTGCGCGGCCTGAGCAAGGAAGAAGCCCTGCAAATTCTGGAAAAATTTGTGGACAACGCCCTGTTGTCCAACTCCTCAACCCTGCACATCCTGCACGGGAAGGGCGACGGCATCCTGCGCAAATTGGTGCGCCAGAAACTCAAGGAATACGGTGGAAATATTGCCAATGTGTACCATCCGGCCAACGACGCAGGAGGCAACGGCATCACGATGGTTGATTTAGTTTGAGGCGCTCTTGATTGTTTTGAATTCGAACGATGCCCGCTCGGGCAGGGTAGCGGCTGCCTCGGCATTTTCTGCCAGGATGTAGTAGTGCAAGATGTTGTTTCGGGGTACAATGGCCTCATAGACATCACCTTGAATATTCATGGGAATGCGTTTAAACGCAAATTCGGGGGCATCTCGGTAGCACAACCAAACCGACTGAGCTTGTTGAACGCTGGCCTGCACCACGCAAGTGGAATCGGTGAGCATATCCGTTACCTGACTGATTTCGGGTCCTTTTTTTTGCAGCAGTTCCAGTTGGGCCAGCCATTTGGCGCGGGGTTCCATGAGTTCCTGGATGCCGATGATGCGGTCTTGCCCTGTGGTAAAGGTAGAGGTTAATGATTTTTGAAACGCGTCGTATGGGTACAGTTTCAGGGAGTCTTTTTGCACCCAGTTGTCAATCTCCCGTTTGAACGTTTCGGCGCGTTTAATCAGGGCGCTGTTCGACAATTGTTCTCGAACGATGGTGTTGTAGTGCGCCAGGTATATTTTTCGATACAACTGGTTTTTAAGCAATTGTGCGATGAGGGGACGTTTGGGGTTGGTGCTTTCGGCCAAAGGGTGGTACTGAATCAGGGCTGCATCATCCATGACTTTAAACGCAGCATCGCGACGCCAGCCTCCGAAGCAGAGGTTCAGGTCCCAGATGAGCGGGTGGGCTACGCCTGTGGTGTCAAACCAGAGGTAATAGTTGTGCGACAGGGAACCGTTGTAGCTGTCGAGGTTAACCAGCACATTGTTGATGGCGAGCATCCAAAGCGTTTGGTCTACATCGAGCACCGATTCAATGTTGTTGGGATTGTCTTTAAGGGTTTTGATGAGTTTTAGCAGCGGCTTCCAGGCTTCTGTTTCTTCCACTTCGTAAAAAGCAGCGTAACAGGAAGGGTTGTCGTTGAGGTAAGTCAAGGAAGCATTTTCACCTTTTGGGCAACCGTTTTGGCTGCGCATTTTTTTCCAATCGGCCGGGTCGCATTTAACCAGATGGCCTTTATCGGTGCCGAAGTGTTTGCGCAGGAACTTCCCGTCGATGGATTCAGCGTTGGCATACAAACCCCAATAGGCCTTATTGATGTACAGCCGGGTAAAATTGCATTCAGGCGCGGCCATATACTGGCGCACCACCGAATAGCCCAGCGGATCGCGCATAAAGCTTGGATCCAGGAAACCATTGGAAAGTTTCAGGTTGGTTTGCTTGGTATCCAGCCGTTGTCCATCAATTACATAGTTTAGTTTGATGTTAAACGGCAGTTTTTTGTATGTTTCTTCCCTGGATTTATAATAAGAGCTGTTGCCTTTATACCGCACCCCCACACTGTCGAAACGGGCACCATTCAGCAACAGGTGAGCGATCAGGCGGGCATCGGGATCATTCACTTTCAACGAATCCAGTTTGCGGTCCCAGTCGGGATACACCATTTCCAACCGCAATTCCTGTACGCCGGGCCCATAAAAAGACTGGCCAAACAGCGGAGTTGTGCCCAAAAGGAGGAAAAGAAGTAGCCTGATGTTCAGAAGTTTAGGAGTTTTGAGTTTTGAGTTTAGAGTTTTGAGTTTAGGAGTTTAGAGTTTTGAGTTTAGGAGTTTAGAGTTTTGAGTTTAGGAGTTTAGAGT
>JBMOHO010000116.1:0-10575 GCA_049317805.1 Saprospiraceae bacterium | reverse complement strand
GGTTCGGCGACTGAAGTCGCCGATACTGTTTTCTTTGCCAAAAAGACCATAAATCTAAATCCAAAGAACTAAAAACCAAAATCCCCCATCATTGTTGCCCTGTTTCCAAATTAAATTTGCCGTTGCTGCCAACGCCTCCTCCGCTCAAACCGCTTATCTTTGGGGCGGGATTGCGTCAGCCCTCTATTCAGACCGGCAACAGGCGCAGCCATTTGAAATCCAGCGATTACATTATTTTTTGACCTTTTCCGTCCCAATTCCCCATGCGCAACGTACTTTTTCTCGCTTTTCTGGCGCTCTGTGCCACCGCAACGGCACAAACCGCGCGTCGCCCCAAACTCATCATCGGCATTGTCGTAGACCAAATGCGGTACGACTACCTGTACCGCTACGAATCCGCTTACGGCCAGGGTGGTTTCAAACGGCTGCTCCGCGAAGGATTTTCCTGCGAAAACACCCATTACAACTACATGCCCACCTATACCGGCCCGGGCCATGCCGCCATTTACACCGGCACAACCCCTTCAGTAAACGGCATCATCGCCAACGACTGGTGGGATCCGGAATGGAAAGAAGCCCGCTACGTCACGCAGGATAAACGTTACCAGACGGTTGGCGGCACGCCCGGCGTTGTCGGCCAACATTCGCCCGCCGTCATGCTCAGTTCCACCATCACCGACGAACTGCGGTTGTCCAACGCCATGCGATCCAAGGTTGTGGGCGTGTGCATCAAAGACCGCGGAAGCATCCTGCCCGCAGGGCACTTTCCCAACGCCGCGTATTGGTTCGACGACAAAACCGGCAACTGGATCACCAGCACATACTACCCGGACTCCATTGCGCTGCCCAAATGGGTGCAGGATTTCAACAACCAGAAACGCGCCCAGGCCTACATCAACAAAGGCTGGGAAAAGCTCAAAACGGCCGATTACAGCGCCAGTTACCCCGAATGGAAACCGTTTAAAACCACGTACATCGAAGGCGATTTGCCGTACAACCTCACCGCGCTCCAACAAAAATTTGGGCTCGGTGTCATCCGTTTTACCCCGTATGGCAACGAACTCACGCTCGATTTCGCCCTGGAAGCCATCGAAAAAATGGAACTCGGAGACGACGAATTTGCCGATTTTTTGTGCCTCAGCTTCTCGTCTACCGATTATTGCGGCCACCAGAACGGCATACACGCCGAAGAAACCGAAGACGTGTACCTCAAACTTGACCTCCAAATAGAGCGTTTACTCAATTATTTGGACAAGCGTTTTGGCAAAGACCAGGTACTGGTGTTCCTCACCGCCGACCACGGTGCCGCCGAAACACCCGTCCACCTCAAATCCATCGGCGGTCAAGCAGGTGTTTTTGCGGAAAGCAAAACAAGAGAGGCGCTTTCCCTGGCCCTGGAAAAAGAGCTGGGTTTCAAAGGCAATTTCATCCATGAAGTGTCCAACCAACAAGTATGGTTGCACTGGGAAGCCATTACAGACCTGGAGGTTGACCCCAACACCGTTGCCGACGTGGTCATCGAAACGCTGCGCGCCATGCCGGGCGTGTACGACGCCATGAGCGTGGACGAACTCATGTATCTGCCTGACGATTACCCTTTTGCATCTGACGTGCGCCGGGGCATCCACCCGCGCCGCTCGGGCGATATCGTGTACCTGCTCGATCCGGCCTGGCACTCGGAAGACCGTTATTTCCTCACCGGCGGCACCACCCACGGCTCCCCTTACCCATACGACACACACGTGCCGCTGCTGTGGTACGGCTGGAAAATACCGAAAGGCGAAAGCGTTGAACCGGTCAACATTACCGACATTGCCCCTACCCTATCGGCCCTGTTGCGCATCATGGAGCCCAACGGCAACACTGGAAAGATTATTGAGGATATTTTTGAAGATTAAAAATCGACCAACCGACCTTCCGTTTTTAACCAGCGCTCCCGGCGTTCATAGTCAGGCATAAACCGCGCCACCAAGTTCCAAAACCGGTCGCTGTGGTTCAACTCCACCAGGTGCGATAGTTCGTGCAGGATCACGTAATCCTGCACCTCGGGCGGCGTGAGCAAAAGCCGGGTAGACAGGTTGATGTTGCCATCCGAGCTGCAACTACCCCACTTGGATTGGTGATATTTGAGGTAAATGTTGGTGATGGGTCGGTTGACGGTCATGCGGTTCCATTCGTGCACCCGATCGGCCACATCCAGGTAAAAATCGCCGGCGACCACCCTGGAAAGGAGGTGTTTGAAGCTTTTATGCCGGCTGGCATCATCGCTTCGGGTGCTGAGCACCATGCTGATGGTGTCGCCGATCAGGTGTGCGGTGTGCGTGGCCCGGTCTTCATACCCGATGTCGAGCAGATAACGCCGTTGACCCACCGTCAGCACATCGCCGCTTCGGTACACCTTGGATTCAAAAGGACTTCGCAGGGCGGGTTTGGCGATAAACTGTTTGGCTACCCAGGCGTGCAGGTCAGCCAAATACTGCCGCAAAGCATCCTGTGAGGTATACTTTGGCGCACGCATGATCACCTTTCGGCGGGTGATGCTGAAGCGCGTATTTTGGCGGATTTCCAGGTGCACTTCCACCGGAATCTGAAGGCCGTCAATCAGCAGCGTCGTTTTGATTGAAGACATGGCCGTCTGGTGTACTCAATATAAAATTTGGGTACAATTACCCTTTGCGTTTGGCAAAATCCTGCATGAGTTCAGCCAACGCGGTTGCGCTTTTTTTCTCCAAGGCGTTGTAGGCAGAGGCGCGGAAACCGCCCACGCTGCGGTGGCCTTTCAGGCCGATCATGCCGTGTTTTTCGGTTTCAAGCAAGAACTCTTTTTCGAGGTTTTCGAAACCTTTTTCCATGACGAAGCAGATGTTCATCAGCGAACGATCTTCGGTAGCCACGGTGCCGCGGAACAGCGGGTTGGCGTCTATTTCGTTGTAAATGATGTTGGCCTTGGTGCGGTTGCGGCGTTGCATGGCTTTGAGTCCGCCGGCTTTTTTGATCCAGCGCAGGGTCAGCATCGACACATAAATGGGGAACACCGGCGGCGTGTTGTACAAGGAGTTTTCCTTGATGAACGTCCTGTAATCCAGCATGGTGGGCAAGGTGCGCTGCACGGTTCCGATCATGTCTTCCCGCACAATCACCACCGTGGTGCCCGCCGGGCCGAGGTTTTTCTGCGCGCCGGCGTAGATGAGTCCGAATGGCTCTACGTCCACCGGACGGCTCAGGAAGTCAGACGACATGTCGCACACAATGGGCACAGGCGACTTTGGAAATTTGTGCAACTGCGTACCAAAAATGGTGTTGTTGCTCGTCAGGTGCAGGTACTTGGCGTTGGTCGGTATTTTGTATTTTTTCGGGATGTGGGTGTAGTTGTCGGCTTCCGAAGAGGCCAGTACGTCCACTGTGCCAAAATGTTTGGCCTCTTTGATGGCCCGGTTGGCCCAGGTTCCGGTGTCGGTGTAGGCGGCAGTCTCGTTGTCGTTCAACAAGTTCAAGGGCACCATAAAAAACTGAGAACTGGCGCCGCCGGTGAGCCACAACACGTGGTAATTGGACGGCAGCTCCATGATTTCGCGCAGCAACGCGTTGGCTTCTTCAATGATGGCCGTAAACTCGGGGCCGCGGTGGCTCATTTCCAGCAAACTGAGGCCGCTGCCGTCGTAATTGGTGCAAGCCTTGGCCGCTTCTTTCAGCACGGTGGAAGGCAGGATGGCCGGACCGGCCGAAAAATTGTGTTTTTTCATCGTTTAGGCGATCATAAGGCGTTAAGAAAGCACGGCAAATGTAGGGGTTTTATGGAATAGGGAATACGGAATACGGAATGCGGAATTTTTTGCCCTCATTCCATCGTGTAGATAATGCGGTGAAACGGTTCATGTCCTCAGTTGTTCGGGAAAATGTGTGGGGGAGGCATCTGTTGGGATCTGTGGGAAATGGATGGCTTCACGCTTCGCGTGTTTTTTGACTACAGAGGACGGAGGTTTTTCCGCCTTCGGCGGTTTTTTTTACCACAGAGGAGGGGAGGTTAAGGGAGGTGCTCGTTGCGCTTGTTTTTTTTACCACAGAGGAGGGGAGGTTAAGGGAGGTGTTCGTTGCGCTTGTTTTTTTTACCACAGAGGAGGAGCGTTTAAGGGAGGAAAAGCGGTCTCCCTTAACCTCCCCTCCTCTGCGGTTAAAAAAAACCGCCGAAGGCGGCAAAAACTCCCTTAACCTCCCCTCCTCTGTGGTCAATTATTTTCTTCCGAAGGAAGCAGAGCAAGGTATTGCCAGAGCACCACCAACGCCTACTCCAAATGTTTCAGAAAAATTCCAAATTCCGTATTCCGCATTCCGTATTCCGTATTTTACAGACATTGTGGCGAAAATTTACCTCAAGCAAAATAACTCCATTTCCATCATGGCAAAACACGAAGTAAACACCGTTTGGGTCGGCAAAATGGCCTTCGACAGCCACCTCGGCAACCACACCGTGCACATAGACACCTTACCCGAAGCGGGCGACGACAGCGGCCCGGGACCCAAATCGCTGCTGCTCACCGCCGTCACCGGATGCACCGGCATGGACCTGGCCGCCCTGCTGCCCAAAATGCGCGTGCCGTTTGACAGACTGCGCATCAGCGCAGAAGCCGAACTCACCGACGAACATCCCAAAGTGTACAAATCCATTCACTTGCGGTACTACATCAGCGGGCCAGACATACGCGAAGACAAGGTGCGCGAGGCCATTACCCTCTCCCAGGACAAGTACTGCGGGGTGTCGGCTATGCTTAAAGCGCATTGCCCCATTACTTGGGAGCTTGTTGTGGAGTTGAGGAGTTTAGGAGTTTAGGAGTTGAGGAGTTTAGGGGTTGAGGGGTTTAGTCGTTGATTTATCCACATAATGTTAATTACTTTCCACAAGAAAGCCTTGAACCGTTTTACTTTTGCAATTTGACCAGAACACAAGCAGCAAACCCTTGCCATGAAATTTAGCGTTTCTTCCTCCGAACTGCTCAAGCAACTGCAATTAGCCTCCGGCGCCATCGGCTCCAACCCGGTGTTGCCCATCCTGGAGGACTTCCTCTTCCGCATTGAAAACAAAAAGCTGACCATAACGGCTACTGACCTGGAAACCAGCATCTCCACCACGCTGGAGGTGTTGGCCGACGATGATTTTTCCATCGCCGTACCGGCAAAAATCCTGCTGGAAACCCTCAAGGCCCTCCCCCAACAGCCCGTCACCTTTACCATCAACGACGCCAACCACGGCATCGAAATCACGTCGTCTTACGGCAAATACCGCCTGGCCGGCGAAAGCGGCGCCGACTTCCCCAATGTGCCGGAAGCCGATAACGTAGACACGGTGAAAATCAACAGCCAACACCTGCTCGAAGCCATCAACAAAACGGTGTTTGCCACCTCCAACGACGAACTCCGGCCCGCCATGACCGGCGTGTATTTCCAGGTGGACCTCAACAAGCTCACCTGCGTGGCCACCGACGCCCACAAACTGGTCAAGATTACTTCGCACGAACTCGTGGGCGACGCATCCACCACCTTCATCGTGCCCAAAAAGGCCCTCAACCTGCTTAAAAATGCCTTGCCCGCCAACGACGCCGTCACCCTTTCGTTCAACAAGGCAAACGCATTTTTTCATTTTGGCGACATCCACCTCGTGTGCCGACTCATAGACGCCCGATACCCGGACTACAACGCCGTGATCCCCGTCGACAACCCCAATTTGCTCAGCCTGCACCGCGCCGACCTGCAAAATTCCCTCAAACGCATCGCCATTTACGCCAATAAAACCACCAACCAGGTGGTGCTCGACATTGCCGACAAAAGCCTCACCATTTCCGCCCAGGACCTCGATTTTTCAAACGAGGCCACCGAGCAAATGGTTTGCACCTACGAGGGCAATCCCATGCGCATCGCGTTCAACGCCAAATTCCTGATTGAAATGCTGGGTGTACTCGAATCGGAGGAAGTCAAAATCGAACTCTCCACCCCTTCCCGCGCGGGCATCCTGACGCCGGTGGAAGAAGACGCCCCCAAACGCGAAATCCTGATGCTGGTGATGCCGGTGATGGTGAATAACTAACCCACCATTGACAAAAACTGGTCGAACAAATACCGCGCATCGTGCGGCCCCGGGCTGGCCTCGGGGTGGTACTGCACGCTGAACGCCGGTTTGCCCTTCAGGCGAATGCCCTCCACCGTCTGGTCGTTCAAATTGATGTGCGTGGGTTCTACCAAGCTTGGACTATCGTACACCGCTTGTTCCAGCACGCCGAAACCGTGGTTTTGACTGGTGATTTCCGACCGGCCGGTAAACAGGTTTTTGACCGCGTGGTTGATGCCGCGGTGCCCGTGGTGCAGTTTGTACGTCGGTAACCCGGCAGCCAGGGCCAATATTTGCTGGCCCAGACAAATGCCAAACAAGGGTTTGTTGTCTTCCAATATCTGTCGTGTGGTGTTTACCGCGTAATCCATCGCCGCCGGGTCGCCCGGACCATTGGACAGGAAATAACCGTGCGGGCTCCAGGCCTTCAGTTCGGCGTAGGTGGTTTCGGCGGGAAAAACCTTGAGGTAACAGTTGCGCTCCTGAAAGTTGCGGAGGATGCTTTTTTTCACGCCCAGATCGAGCACCGCAATGCGGCGCGGCGCGTCCGGGTTGCCGATGTAATAGGGGATTTTGGTGGTCACCTTGGTCGACAATTCAAGCCCGGCCATGGAAGGCGTGCCGAGCAGGCGTTTTTTCAGCGCATCCAGGTCGTCCGTTTCGTCTGAGATGATGGCGTTCATCGAACCCAGGTTGCGCAGGTGCTGCACCAGGGCCCGTGTATCAATGCCATAAATGGAAACCACTTCTTCCTCCTCAAAATAGTCTTCCAGGCTTTTGTTGGCCTGTGGTCGACTGTAGTTAAAATTAAAGTTTCGGCACACAAAACCGGCAATTTTGACGCGTTCGCTCTCCACTTCGTCTGTTTTGGTGCCGTAGTTGCCGATGTGCACGTTGGTGGCCACCAATATTTGCCCAAAATAGGAGGGGTCGGTAAAAATTTCCTGATAGCCGGTCATGCCGGTGTTGAAACAGATTTCGCCGGTGGCGGTGCCCGATTTGCCGGCCGATTTGCCGTGGAAGACCGTTCCGTCTTCCAATAATAGTATTGCTTTGCCCATGAGGATGTCAGGAATGGAGTGGCCTTCTGAAAATTGGCCGCAAATGTCGCGCTTAAAGCGGGGTTTACATAATCTCCACACAGCTTTATTCCAAAATGTTGGTACGCCACCTGTGTCTGGGGATAATTTGTGGATAAATCAATTTTAATTCTGTGTTAAATTATAGACCTTTGGCGTCCCAAATTGCCCGACAGTGTTCACACAACCTAAAAACATGAAAAAGAAACTCAATCGGCTCATCGAACAAGGTCGTTTCGACAGCCAGGCCGCTTTTACCGAACTGCACAACAACCTCCTGGAGCAAAGCAGCGCCTACACGCAGGCCAAACAGCGCAAAATAGACGCCAAGGCGGCCTATCGCGCCGCTTTTCAGGGGAAAAAACCGCTGGAATCAACCATTGTCCAACTGCTGGGCGAATTTCGCAAAGCCAAGTTGATGCAACAATACCACAAAGAAGAATACAAACTGGCTGACTACGCCCTCAATACCTGGGTAGAGGCGTTCTTGTCCGCCCCCGACGTGCCCCAGGCCGCCAAATTAGTGCGCCACAAGCTGAAACCCCTCCCCGGTACCGAAATGGCCCTTGAACTCAAGGCCAAGTAAAAGCATCCTCAGCTTTTAGGTGCACGGTTTTGACAGGTGTTTGGCTAATTTTGCCCGAAACCCTGCAACATGCCGCAAGCCAGCCTTCAGGAGCGCCTCTTCTCCGCCATAGCCGCCCGTTACCCCAAACGTGCGGACGCCGTAGACAACATTTCCACCGTACTCAACATTTCGCAGGACGCCGTGTACAGGCGCCTGCGTGGCGATACCTTGCTTTCGCCCAACGAAATAGAGTCCCTCTGTATCCACTACCGCCTCTCGATCGACGCCCTGATTTTTGGCCACAGCGATTTGGTCATCAGCCAATACAGCGCCATTTCAAAACCGGTGACCACTTACCAGGATTATGTGGACAACTTCGCGTCGGACCTCGGCCAGGCACGCCTGTTGCCCGGTGCGCATTTGTATTTTGCTTCTGTCGAAATTCCGGTTTTTTCATATATGTTTTTCCCGGAATTGATTCGTTTCAAACTGTATATTTGGGGAAGAACCACCTGGAACCTGCCCGTATCCAACCAACATCCGTTTGCATTTGACCTGGTGCCCGAGCCGGTGCTGCGCGCTGCCAACCAGGCAGCCGAACACTATCTTCTTTTGCCCAGCACCGAACTCTGGAGCGTCAGTATTTGCGACAATACCCTCGCTCAGATTGAAAACAACCTGTATTCCGGCGGCTTTCGGAACCGACACGACGCCCTGCTGCTTTGCGATAAACTGCGCGCCTGGGCGCTGCACATGAAAGCCATGGCCACTGCCGGCGGCAAATTCAGGCCAGGCGCCGACCCGGAATCGAGCGCGGCCGATTTTCAACTATACCACAACGAAATGGTGTACAACAACATCACCGCACTGCTGCGCTCAGACGTGCTGCGCATCGTGTACACCGCCTTCTGCAACCCCAATTTCCTGACCAGCACCGACGAAAAAATGAGCGATTTCACCGAGCGGTGGTTTCACAATGTGTTGGCCAAATCAACCCAGATTTCCCGACAATCGGAAAGCAAACGAAACTGGTTTTTTCAGGAACTGATGAAAAAAATAGACCGGGTGCAAAAACGCATCGAACTGCTGTTAGAGGAACAAAGCTGACCCTTCGGACTTTGCAAGCACCCCGATGCCAAACAACGCAAAATCATACCGCACCGGATCTTCCGGAGAAAACGCCCGCAGCCGCCCCGTCAGCTCCAGCACAGCCTGCCAATCGGTCTGTTTGCGCGCCAGCAGGCCCAGGCGACGCGCAATGCGGTCTACGTGTACATCCAGCGGCATGAGCAACTGATCGGGCCGTACGCCCTGCCACAGGCCGAAATCGACGCCCGCCTCGTCGCGCCGCACCATCCAGCGCAGAAACATGTTCAGGCGTTTGCAGGTGGAGCCGCGTGCCGGTGTGGCCACGTGCTTGCGGGTGCGGTCTGGCGCATGGGGATGGTCAAAAAAATCGCGGTGAAAACCGACAAGCGCCTTTTCCACCGTGTCGTCACCGGGTTGCAGGTGGCGGGTAAACGCGGTTTCCAGAGAGTCGTGTTGGCTGTAAAACCGCTGAAAATAGTCTAAAAAATACAGCGCATCCATGCCCTGAAACGTGCGGTGCGCAAAACGCTCGAACCGCGCGCGTTCGGGTTCGCTGTGGCCGGTAATGAAATCGTACGGGGCGCCGTCCATCCAGTCGATGAGCCGTTCGGCGTTTTTGATGATGGTCACGCGTTGCCCCCAGGCCAGCATGGCCGTCCAGAAGCCTGTGATTTCGCGGTCTTGCAGCCTGGAGAATCGGTGCGGGATGCCGATGGGGTCGTTTTGGATGAAATCGGGCCGGTTAAACCGCTCGACGGCTTCATCTAAGAAAGTTTGCAGGTTTGGCATGGCGGCGTTTGCAGGTCACAAATCGCCCAGCAGCGGGCGCAGCACAATTTCTTCCACCACAGCCGAGTCCGACAAGGTGTACGCGGCCCATACGCTTTTGGCAATGTCTTCTGCCTGCATGAGGCGCGCTTCGGGCAGGTCGACCCCGCGCCACGAATCGGACCAGGTGGCCCCGGGCAGAATGGCCGTCACCTTGATGCCCCGGGTTTTCAGTTCTTCGCGCAGGGCTTTTGAGAACCCCAGCAGGGCGAATTTGGTGATGGAATACGAGCCGCCGTTGGGGTAAGCCAGCAGGCTGGCGATGGAGCACATGTTGAACACATGACCCTTTTGGCGAGGCAGCATCAGCGGCAGCACGGCGCGGGTGAGGTGGTATGCGCTGTACAGGTTGACCTCCATGAGTGTTTCCAGGGTACCGTCGGGTTCTTCGGATACCAGGCCGGGCAGATAGATGCCTGCGTTGTTGACCAGCACGTCGACGCGGTCGAACCGCTGCTGTACAAATGCCGCAAACGCCAGCACGTCGGGTTTTTTGCCCAGGTCGGCGTCATGGGTGTGCAAGGTGCGCTCCGGAAAGCGGGCGCTCCAGTATGCCTGCATGGCTTCCAGGTCGGAGGGTGTGCGGGCACACACGCACAGGTCGAACCCGTTGGCGGCAAACGTTTCGGCTATGGCGCGACCGAGGCCTTTGGTGGCGCCGGTGATGATGGCTGTGGGCATGGTGCGTGTTGAAAAGCAGTGCAGCATTGCATAACAAATCACAATGTAGTGCCGCATCCGTATACAACAAACAATACTGTGTTAATAAAATGTTAACAAAAATGGGAGAGGGACTTGTCTGCCGTCATTGTTTTACTTTTGTACAAAAATAACCATGAAAACCCGGACTCAATTAGCCGATGAATACGGAATCAGCCGAAAAACTTTTGTTGATCTCCTGAAGCGTTATC
>JBMOHO010000115.1:0-10578 GCA_049317805.1 Saprospiraceae bacterium | reverse complement strand
TTTCGAAATAGACAATGTTTGGGATAAACGGGTGCGCTTGAGCTGGACGCCCAGCGGAGTAGATCCTGTCGACGGGTGGTACGTAGTATACGGCCCCGTCGGTTTTTCGCCGGCAGGGGGCAATGGCGACACCTTGTTTGTCAATACACCAAAGGCTACTGTCACGGGACTCACACCATACACCGATTATGATGTATACGTGCAAACCTTGTGCAGTGTAGACACGACGAGCGAATTGGTCGGCCCCATTACTTTCCGCACGTACCGCAGCAACGACGTAGGCATTTCTGCCGTACTCAGTCCACAAGGCGGCTGCGACCTGGGTTTTGAACAGGTGGAAGTGCGCATCAGCAACTACGGTGCCAACCCGCAATCGCTCTTGCCGCTCAATTACAACATCAACGGCAACCCATCGGGCGTCATGCAACCCGCGGACGGTTTTTACACCGGCGTTTTGGGCAAAGACAGCAGCGACGCTTTTCAATTTGACCTGGGCCTGAACCTTTCCCTTCCGGGCGAATACCTCATCACGGTATTTACACAATTGAAGGGCGATGAAGACACCGCTAATGATACCCTTAACTTTTACCTCGCGCACCAGTTGCCTGCGCCCTACGCCCAGGGATTTGAAGTTTGGGATGGCGGATGGCGAGTGGACAGCAGCAGCGTGAACGCTTCCTGGGCTTATGGCAAACCACAGAAAACGGTCATTGATGACGCCGCCAACGGCGAAACCGCCTGGGTGACCAGCCTGGACGCTGCGTACAACGACAACGAGCTTTCTTACCTCGTTTCGCCCTGTTTCAATTTTTCAGACCTCACCGAAGACCCTGTGATTGAGCTATCGATCTTCCGCGACCTGGAAACCGATTTTGATGGTGCCTTTCTCGACTTGTCTACCGACGACGGGCAAAGCTGGCAACGGGTGGGCACCATTGGAGAGGGCCTCAACTGGTACACTGAAGACAACCTTCCATTGGGCCTTGGCCATGTCTGGTCAAGCAACAGCAAAGGATGGATTCCCGCGCGCCACACACTCAACGGCGCGGCAGGCAACGAAACCGTGCGCTTGCGTTTTGGCATTGGGGCCGACGGGTTTGTGACGCGCGAAGGTTTTGGCATCGATGACATCCGCATCCGGGTTCCACAGACCAACGACCTGGCCGGCATCAGCGCTACTTCTTCAGGCGATGCTTTACAGTGCGGTGTCGACAACGACCAGGTAGTTTTCTCTTTGTCAAACTTCGGTTCCGACGTGCAGGATACATTTGCAGTTGCTTATTCCATCAATGGCGGCACCCCGGTCATCGAAAGCGTTTTGGGCAAACAGTTGTTGCCGGATGAAGTATTCACCTATACGTTCGACTCTACTTTCAACAGTGCAAACGGCTTTTTTGAAATTACCTGCTGGACCATTCTGAATGGCGAACAAGCCACCAACAACGACTCCGTGGTGTACGTAGTAGATCACCGGCCACTGGCCATTCCTGTGTTGGAAGATTTTAACAGCGGGATTTTACCGAATAACTGGAGCCAACTGAACGCAGACCTCAGCAATACGCACAACAACACCTCCTTTGTGTTGGCAGCACCGTTGATCAGCTTGATTGACACGTTTGAAGCGATTACCAACCGATATGGACCATTGGGTTCAGGGTATAAGCTGCGTTTTGATTACCGGATTACCGACTTTTTCTCCGACGGCACAGTGGCCTCTGTATTAGAAAATGGCGATGCTTTTGATGTATCCATCAGCAACGACTGTGGCGCTCAATTCACCAATGCCTACACCATCAATGCGGGCAACCACACGCCCGGTACAGGTTTGAAAACGGTTGTGGTCAATCTGGATGCTTATGCCGACGACTTCATCATCGTGCGTTTCAGCAGCATTGGCAGCCCTGCCTCTTCGCGTTGGTTCGACCTGGACAACGTCGGAATTCAAGCCTGCGCGCCCAATCTACAGTTGAGCGCCGATGTACAATTGGCCACACAAGGTCAGGCCGATGGTTCTGCCACGGTGAATTCGAACGCAGGATACCCGCCGTATACTTACTTGTGGAGCAATAACCAAACCACCCAAACAGCTGTAAATCTTGCTGAAGGGTCGTATGCGGTGACGGTGACAGACTTGCTGGGTTGCAATGACGTGCTTACGGTGTCAGTCGGTGTGGTCGGAACAACTGAGTTAGACGGTTTAACAGCGTTTTCCTTGTGGCCCAACCCCACAGACGGTCTTTTGCAGCTCAATGCCTCTTTTATGGATGCGCGTACCTGGCAAGCCGGCGTAACGGATCTGCTGGGGCGTACGGTAGCAGAATCCAACGGGGCAGGCAGTACAGTGACCGTTCAGTTTGATCTGCAAGGTGTTCCATCCGGTGTATACCTTTTGAGGTTGACAGCAGACGGCCAAACGATGCTGCGAAAAGTGGTCAAAAACTAAATTGCATTATTGCATTCGGAACGTCGTCCGGTGGTGTTCGCAGATGCCGTGCACCCGGATGGCGTTCCGATGCGCCTGGGTTGGGTACCCTTTGTTGTCGGCCCAGCCATATTGCGGAAATTGGTTGTGGAGGTCAGCCATGTAGGCATCGCGGTGGGTTTTGGCGAGCACCGATGCGGCCGCAATGGAGGCATACCTGGCGTCGCCGCCTACGACACAAGTATGGCCCAGGCCCAGTACAGGCCTGAACCGATTGCCGTCTATGAGCAGCCACTCGGGCTTTATGGAAAGCGCTTTGACGGCCCTGTGCATGCCTTCGATGGAGGCTTGCAGGATGTTGATGCGGTCGATATCGGCTGCCGACACGGCTTCAACTGCCCACGCGAGGGCTTCGCGTTCGATCACCTCGCGCAGCAAGTCCCTTTTTGATTCGGTCAACTGCTTGGAGTCGTTGAGCAGCGGGTGTTCAAAACCGGGCGGCAAAACGACGGCTGCCGCAAAAACAGGTCCGGCCAGACAGCCCCTGCCCGCCTCGTCGCAACCCGCCTCCAACACATTTGCATGTAAAAATGGTAAAAGCATGGAGGGCGAAGATCGTGTGCCTACTTTTGCCGTCAAAGCACATGGCCATGCCTTTTTTTATAGAATCCACCGATCGGGTAATTGTACACGATCTGGTGTTTGAAAAAATCATTTCTGAAAAAACCATTGAGCAGCGGCTCGACGTTTTGGGCACCGAACTCAGCATTCGGTTTTCGGAGCAAAACCCCTTGTTCATACCGGTATTGAACGGTGCCTTTATTTTTGCAGCCGACCTGGAAAGGCGTTTTACGGGTCATTGCGAAACGGCGTTTGTCAAATTGAGCTCCTACGACGGCAGCCGTTCGAGCGGACAAGTGCAAACCGTCATCGGGCTTCAGCAAGAAACCAAAGACCGGCACCTGATTGTGGTCGAGGACATTGTAGATACCGGCCGCACGTTGCATCATTTTTTGGAAAACTTGCGCGCTCAATCGCCCGCATCCATTAGTGTGGCTGCTTTTCTGCGCAAACCGGAAGCCGAAGAATTTCATGTGCCGGTAGATTACCTCGGTTTTGACATTCCCAACCGGTTTGTGGTGGGTTATGGCCTGGATTACAATGGGCATGGACGAAATTTGCCCGGTGTTTATGGTCTTGTAGAGGATTAATTCTCCAATTTCCTTACGTTTGCGCTACAAAAACGTTGAACCCTATGAATGCTTTCCTTTCCATCGGTCGCTGGTTGTTTGTACTGCCCTTTGTACTCTTCGGCCTGTTCCATTTCACAGACACCCAGGCTTTTGCTGAAAACGTGGTGCCTGAATACTTGCCCGCAAAGGAAGTATGGGTGTATCTGGCGGGCGCCGTCATGCTTGCCGCGTCTGTATTGATGCTCATAGGCAAATACGACAAAATTGCAGCGGTTTCTTTGGCCGTAATGCTCCTGATGTTTGTGTTCATGGTGTATCTGCCCAACACCCTCAATGAGGTGACGCGCCAGGCTGGATTGAACCGCTTGCTGGTCAACATCTCCCTGGCTGGCGCAGCCCTCATGTTTGCCAAATACGTGGCAGAAGACAACGCCGTCATCGGCTAAACCAGCAGTAAAAAAGGCGAACCGTTGATAAATGCTTGTTCGGGATTTCAGTCTGAACAAGCGTTTACGGCTATTCCATCTCCATCAACAAGTGGCCCTTGTCGACGGCTTGCCCTTTTTCAACGTTGATGGACTTGACGACGCCTTCGCCGCCTGCCTTGAGTACGTTTTCCATTTTCATGGCTTCGAGAATGAGCAGCGGGTCGCCTTTTTGCACCGCTTGACCGGGAGACACGATGACTTGCAGCACCAAACCCGGCATGGGGGCTTTGACGGAATTGATCTTAAGGCTGCCGTGGGCGCTGAGTCCGAGTTGTTGGACCAATTGATCGAGGGTGTCGGCTATTTTAACCGAATACCGGGCACCATTCACACGCAGGAGGTAGGTTTGTGTCGCCAGGTTTTTTTCCAATACTTCTACCTGATAGGCTTTGCCGAGGTGCAGCACGTGGAACAGTTGATCGCCATTCGGGATGGCGTCGAGTGTTTGGGCGGCATCAGCCGGAAGAGAAAACGAGTGGTTGTCGTTGACGTTGATTTGGTAAGTTTCCTGAGTCATGATCACTTGGGTTCGGGAAATAGCTTGCAGGTGAGTACAGTGATGTCGTCTGGATAAGCCTGGCGCTCCCGATACTGTTCGATGTGTGCCAGCAGTTCTGTGTTGAGTTGATTGGCACTCAAATCGGTACGGCAATGGAGGAACGATTTGAGCCGTTCTTCGCCAAACTCGTCACCGGCGTTGTTTCGGATATCGGTAACACCGTCGGTGTACAAAAAGAGCAGTGCATCGTCGGTCAGGCAAAGTCCGCCAACGTTCAAAAACGGCAACTCGGGCAGCCATCCCAACACGGTGCAGCCGTTTTTAAGGGGCGTTACCTCATTGCCCATAAACAGGAGCGGCGGGGTATGGCCGGCGTTGATGTAATAGAGGGTTCGGCTTTTGGTATCGTAATGGGCCAGGAAAAACGTGATGTATCGGTCGCCCTGGGTGACCCGGTATACGGCACGATTGACCTCGCGCACCACTTCTTCCAGGCTTTGGCTGCGGGTAACAAGGGCGCGGAGGTTGGCCTGGAAATTGGCCATGAGCAGCGCGGCAGGCACCCCTTTTCCGGTAATGTCGGCAATGCAAAAAGCGACCCGGTCGTCAGGAAATTCCACCACGTCGTAGTAATCGCCGCCCACGGCAAAGTGGGGTTTGTAAATGCTGGAAAACGAGTAATGGGGGCGTGAGGGCAAGCGCTCGGGCACCAGGGTGCGTTGAATTTCGGCCGCCAGTTCTACCTCTCGGTTGAGGATTTCCTGGCGCATTTGCTGCTTGAACAGTCGTTTGTTCTCAATGGCTACTGCAATGACGTTGGTGATGGTGGTGACAAACTGTATTTTGTTGAACACATTGTCGTCTTCATCCATAAAACCGCCAATGCAGGCATAAGCGATGGCGTGGTCTTTGTGCATGACCGGCAACGCCAGATCGAATTGGCGCAGCAGCGGATGTTCGGCCATTTCCAGGCTTTGTTTGTTGCGGATGCCCGACAGTTCCGCTTGCACATCCATTTCCAGGAGTTCATCGGGAATACCCAGATGCGATTTGATTTCCCAGTTTTTGCCTTCTTTGAAAAACAGGGCCATGCGCCGGATGCCCATTTCCCAGCGCAAAAACGAGTTGTACATGTTGAACAGGCCCTCAGCCGACACATTTTCGTTGATGGCTTGGGTAATGGTCAACAAGCTGTTGATCTGAAGTTGTTTCAGATTGAGCTCAAGTTCCAGTTTTTCAATCCTGGAAAGCGTCCTTTTTATCTCGTTCAGTTCAGGCATATAGGCAAGAAAATGTGCCAGGCACAGCACCAAGGTACGATCATTTTACAATTACCACGGTGTGTACAGGCCAATTTGCCAATAAATGCCCTTGTGAGGGCACATATTTTGAAACAAAAAAACGTTATTTTAGCAAAAATTTACCACCTTTGCGGCGCTTTTTGAACCGGTTTGCGGTTTTTTGCATCAGAATAACCATTCGTATGGAAGAGTTGAATCAAGCATTTGCCGACGCCCGGGCGGCCATGGAAAAAGCCCTGGATCATTTGGAACACGAATTAGCCAAGTTGCGCACCGGCAAGGCATCGCCGTCTATTGTGACCGACGTGCTGGTTGAATACTATGGCACGCCAACCCCCTTGTCGCAAGTTGCCAACGTACAGGTGTCCGACTCCCGCACCATCACCATCCAGCCTTGGGAGCGCAACATCATCGGCAGCATAGAACGCGCGCTGATCAATTCAAACCTCGGCATGACGCCTGCCAACGACGGCGAACTCATTCGGCTCATGATTCCCCCGCTGACCGAAGAGCGCCGCAAGGAATTGGCCAAAAAGGCCAAATCGGCCGGAGAAGACTCCAAAGTGGGCGTGCGTACCGCCAGGCATAAAACCCTGGACCAGATCAAAAAAGCAGTAAAAGACGGGCTGCCCGAAGATATGGGCAAACGCAAGGAAACCGAGTTGCAAGACCTGGTCAACAAATTTGTAGAACAAGTAGACAAAGTGGTGTCCGCCAAGGAAAAAGAAATCCTGACCGTCTGATCAATTGCACATGAATTTAGATAAATATTTGGTCATCACCGGCGTACCCGGTGTACACAAGCTCATTTCTACCCGTACCAATGGCCTCGTGATTGAAGACCGCAAAGAAGGCCGCACGCGCTTTGTGCCCGTCCGCCAACAACAGGTAACCCCCCTGGCCACCGTATCGGTGTACACGGAAAGCGAAGAAGGCATGATGCCCCTGGCCGACGTGTTTCAGAAAATGCTCGACCTGCACGACACAACCCCGCCTGTTCCGGTCGATTCGCAGAGCGAGGTGCTGCGCGCTTACTTCCTCACGGTGTTGCCCGAACACGATACCGATCAGGTGCGCATCACCGACATCAAAAAGTGCATCAAATGGTACAACTTTATGGTGGAAAAAGGCATTTTTGACGAAATAAAACGCGCTGAATTGCCAGAGCCGGAAACCGATACCCCGGAGCCGGAAACGGAATCTCCTTCGGCAGACACCGAGGAAGTCACGCCAACCACCCATAAACAAGCGCCTGACGACGATGTATAACGGCAAAAAAGTAGTGGTGGTGCTGCCAGCCTACAACGCCGCCAAAACCCTTGAAAAAACGTATCAGGAAATTCCATTTGACCTGGTGGATGAGGTGATTTTGTGCGACGACCACAGCAAAGACAATACCGCCGATCTGGCACGGCATTTGGGCATTCAGCATGTACTGGTGCACGAAAAAAACACCGGGTACGGCGGCAACCAAAAGTCGCTCTACAACCGGGCTTTGGAAATTGGTGGCGACATCATCATCATGCTCCATCCCGATTACCAGTACACACCCAAACTCATTCCTTCGATGGTCAACATCATCGGTGAGGAACTTTATCCCGTCGTATTGGGTTCTCGTATTCTGGGCATGGGTGCCCTCAAAGGAGGCATGCCCATGTACAAATACATCGCCAACCGGTTTCTGACGTTTTCCCAAAACCTGTTGGTGGATTACAAACTCTCTGAATACCACACCGGTTATCGCGCGTTTGACCGCAAGGTGCTCGAAAGCATTCGGTACAACCAAAATTCGGACGATTTTGTCTTTGACAATGAAATGCTGTCGCAGATTATTTACGCCGGTTTCGACATCGGTGAGGTCACCTGCCCCACCAAGTACTTTGAAGAAGCCTCCAGCATCAATTTCCGACGCAGCATGAAATACGGTTTGGGTGTGCTCCGGGTTTCATTTGGCCATTTTTTCCAGCGCCTGGGCCTCGCAAAACTCGATATGTACGCCAAACCCAACTAACACACTCGAATATGACCTTGGAAGAACGCATCAACAACGACCTCAAAGTGGCCATGAAGGCTAAAGACGATGTAGCCCTGCGCGGCATCCGCGCCATCAAAAGCGCCATTTTGATCGCTAAAACCGATGGTACTGGTGTGGCCATTGACGAGGCCCGCGAAGTTGCTCTGGTCCAAAAGCTGATCAAATCGCGCCAGGATTCATTGGATATCTACGAAAAAAACAACCGCGAAGACCTTGCTGTTGTCGAACGTCAGGAAATTGAAATCCTCAAACGTTACCTCCCGCAAATGTTGGAAGGCGAGGAGCTGGAAAACGCCCTGCGCGCCATCATCGCCGAAGTTGGCGCATCTTCGGCCGCTGATATGGGTAAGGTGATGGGCGCGGCTACCAAGCAACTGGCCGGAAAAGCCGAGGGCCGTCTTATCTCTGAAACGGTCAAGCGTTTGTTGGCCTGATGGTCCTGCGCGCAGAAAATATCCTTAAAACGTATGGCCGCCGCACGGTTGTTCAGGGCGTGAGCTTTGAGGTGAGCCAGGGCGAAATTGTGGGCTTGCTTGGCCCCAACGGCGCGGGCAAAACCACTTCGTTCTACATGGTGGTGGGTTTTATACGCCCTACCGCCGGCCGTGTGTTTTTAGGCGATGCGGAAATTACCGACTTGCCCATGTACCGGCGGGCGCAAAACGGCATCGGATACCTGCCTCAGGAGGCCAGTGTGTTCCGCAAGCTGACTGTGGAAGACAACATCCGGGCGGTGCTTGAAATGACCAAGCTCAGCAAGGCCGAACAGGCTTCCAAACTGGAAGAGCTGATCGAAGAGTTCAGCCTGCACCGGGTACGCAAGGGCATGGGCGATACCCTTTCGGGTGGCGAAAGGCGGCGCACCGAAATTGCGCGCGCCCTGGCAACCGACCCCAAATTCATCCTGCTTGATGAACCGTTTGCAGGCATCGACCCCATTGCCGTGGAAGACATCCAGACTATCGTCGAAAAACTCAAAACCAAAAACATTGGCATCCTCATTACGGATCACAATGTGCAGGAGACCCTCAGCATTACAGACAGGGCCTATCTGATGTTTGAAGGCAGTATCCTGAAGGCTGGTACTGCCGAAGAACTGGCCGCCGATGAAATGGTGCGCAAAGTGTACCTCGGCAAACATTTTGAACTGAAACGAAAGGTCTCAGGCCTGTAGGTGCATTCCGCTTGCCGTTATTCCCGAACCATTTTTGCGGCCATTTGCCGCGTGCTGTCGTACCACCGCACGGTGTAAAAGCCTTTGGGTAGCGATTGTATATCCAGTACGGCCCCGCGCTTGCCCAGATCGTCTTCGTCCAGATGGTATTGCAGCATGACCCGCCCCGATGCGTCCAGCAACTCGAGCACACCCTGTTCCAACACATTGGATACGATCAGCTGGTCTTTCGTAGCCGGATTAGGCGATATTTGCAGGGTTGTTTGTCCGTCAAATGTCACCTGTCGGATTCCCAATAAGTGTACCGTACCATCAAGGTCTACCTGGCGCAGCCGGTAATAGTTGTGGCCAGACAGCGGTGCCTGATCCCAAAAGGTGTACGTTTTTCCGCCCAAGTCCGCTGCCGAAGGCATTTGCCCGATGGGATAAAATTGCGCGCCATCGGCCGAACGCTCTATGTCGAAGTGCCGGTTTTGAAACTCCGAGGCCGTTGTCCATTCAATTTTTACGCGATTGTTTGCCTTAACGGCTTCAAAAACCACCAATTGTACGGGCAATGGTGCCAGCAAGTCGTACACATAATCCATGCACTCCTCATCTTTCGAACCAATGGGATTGCAGCATCCCGGCGAATTCATGTTTTGGTTCGGGTAGTTGATGTCGTTAAGGTGTTGCATGCAATGCGCATGCGTGATTTCATGTTGCAGCATCAGTTCGTACTCGCCGGCATCCAGGCAATTGGAATACACACCATTGTTGATCACCACATAGCCATACTGCGCATTTTTCCAGGTGTCGCCCTTGTACTGGTGTGAAGCAACCGTCCAGTAAAATCCGCTCAAAGCGTAGGCACCTGCGCAGTTGTTCAAGTCTGTAATGCGGTTGCAGGGATCATCGAAAACGACGATGATGTTTTGGGTGCCGCCGGGGAGTCCCGACAAATAGGAGATCAGGTTATTGCCTTGAGCAGGCGGATTGCCGCCAGAGCAATCGGGGGTGTACGTGGGAGACGCGGCCCCAACATAATTCAATCCGAGGCCTTCGTAATTGCTCAAGAGTGCATCGTGGGCGTTGGTAAGCCGGGTGCTGATGTCAGAAGGGGCGTTGGTGGCATTGTGTTGCAGATTGATGTTGGTGTTTTCCCAGCGCACCAAACCGCCGCCCCAGTTGAAACCGCAACCGGTAGGTAACGCACGGGATGCAGCGGCTACAAGACTTGGGGGAAGATCGCCCAACGCACCAGGGCCTTTCCAGGGCGCAGTAGGGTTGGCAATTTGCTTCAACAGGGCATTTTCCAGTGCGCTTTGTTCAAAAATGCCCAATGGCTCCGGCAAAAGCCCGTCGGGGCGTGGGCCCAAATGAACATTCCCTTTGCTGAAAACCGGTGCCCAATACGCCTGTACACCGTCGGTTATTTCCTCCATGACGTAATAAGAAAGCGCCACAGGTTGCCAGGCATTGTCTTT
>JBMOHO010000114.1:0-10701 GCA_049317805.1 Saprospiraceae bacterium | reverse complement strand
GGTGTACCAACGCTGTCGGTATGTGTTGGAAGAAAACCAACGCTTGTTGCAGGCGTGTGAGGACCTGGAGCAGGGCGACCTCGTCGCATTGGGGCAACGCATGTACCAGTCGCACCAGGGATTGAGCCAGGTGTACGAGGTGAGCTGTCCGGAACTGGATTTTCTGGTGGATTTTGTGCGGCCGCGCCCTGAAGTACTGGGCGGGCGCATGATGGGTGGCGGTTTTGGCGGATGCACCATCAACTTGGTGCAGGCAGACGCCATTGACGCGCTGGTAGAAGCAGTCACGCAGGCTTACTCGGTACAAACGGGGCATCCTTTGACGGCGTACGTAGTGGAAACAGGCGACGGTGCACAGGTGCTTGACCTTTCATAAATAGAATGGTGTTGAACGATAACCGCATGTTGCTTCCGGCGCTTTGGCTGTTTTACTGCCTGGCATACGCGCCTTTCGGAATCAACGAAACGGACGGCGGGTTCATCAGCGGGTTGGCCTGGCAGGTGTTGCAGGGAAAAACGCTGTATACCGAGGTGCTGTACGTGCGGCCGCCGCTGCCAGTGTGGTTGCACGCAGCATATATGTGGCTGATGCCCGATGCCTGGGAGGTACTGGGTGAGCGTTGTTTGTTTTACGGAAAAGTGATGCTGTACTCGTGGTGGGGCGCAGGGGTGCTGTTTCATGGTCGAGCCCGCGTGCAGTGGACGGCGTTGGCATTTGTGGTGTCGGCGCACAACTACCCGGCGGCGGCCTGGCACACGGTGGACGGGATTTTTTTCGCCGCCCTGGGTTTTTGGTTGTTTTTCAAGGGGAAAAGCCGTTGGGCATGGGTGTTGGCGGGAGCGTGCATGGGGGCTGCGGCCTTGTGCAAGCAGTCGTTTTATCCATTGATTCCATTTTTCCTGGTGCTGGTTTTGTGGTTTAGGAATGTTAAGGGGCTATGGGCCGTTGCGGGCTTGCTGCTGTTGTGCATCCTTGTGCCGGGCGCGCTGTGCTTGCAAGGTGCCCTTTTTGCTTTTTTTGACATGACCTCGGAGTCGGCTGGTGCCGGGGAGGCCATGCAGCACGGGTTGTTGGATTATTTTCGGATTCATCCGCTGGTGCTGGCGGGCAGCGTGTTGTTGGCTGGTTTATGGTGGTGGCGCAAGGACTTGTGGTGTACCTGGCTCTTCGGGGTGTTTTTATGCGCCACATTTGCGGCACAGGTGTTTGTCCATCAGGAATACGCCGTGCCACAGGCCCAAACGCGGGTGCTGTTTTGGCTGAGCGCCATCAGTGTGTTTGCCATGTACTGGAAGAAACGACAAGTGGACGAGGATCTCCTTAAACCGACCGCACTGCTGGCCGTAGCCTGGTGCAGCGCCATCAGTTGGGGCTATGCGTTGCCGGTGTTGTTTGCTGCACCGCTGTTGTGGAATGCGGGGTTCGGAATGCGGAATGCGGAATTGGGCATGCGGAATGGGCGATTTGCGGTGGTGTTGGTTGGGTTGATGGGGTTATTTGGGTATGCATACCAGTTTGTGTACCGCGATGGGCCGCGGCGGGAGATGCACGCGCATTTGGGCGATGTGTTTCCGAAGTTGAACGGCATATATTCCTCGGCAGAAACGCTGGCGTTGTACCGCGATTTGGCTGCGCTGAATGCACAATACGGCCCGCACTGCACGGTGTTGCCTGCTTTTCCGCAAGCCAATTACTTGTGTGGTACGTTTCCGCCTTTGCCGCTGGACTGGGTGGTGCGCCGCGAAACCGGTGGACAGGATGCGTATTTGGCGGAAACGGCTTACATCAGAAATCCTGTTTTTTTGGTTGAAAAAACGTACGGTGATCGGCTGTTGACCGATCCGGAATTCGCTTTTACCCGCCGCATCATCGAAGAATGCCGGCAAGTATCCGAAACGGCTCATTTTATTGTGTACGAACGCTGACGATTTGCACCATGGCTATAGCCTTATTCGATTTCGATGGCACGTTGACGACCAAGGATTCCATGCGCTTGTTTTTTGCGCTGGTAGATCCCGGTAGGGTAGGGTGGTGGCGGTTTCTGAGGGTGGCACCAGGTGTGGTGCTTTCGCATGGTTTTGAGCGGGAAGCGTTAAAAAAGGCCCTTGTTCACGCTTTTTTAGCAGGAAAAACGCAGGAGGAGTTGGCCGTACTTGGGCGGCAGTTTGTGCAAACTGTGTTGCCGGCCCACCTCAACCAAACCGTTTTGGCGCGTATGCGGCGGTACAGGGACGAGGGCGCGCAGGTGGCCATTGTGTCGGCTTCGTTGGACGTGTGGCTGCGGCCGTTTGCGGAACAGGAGGGTGTGGAGTTGCTGTGTACCGAAGCGGCTTACACCCACGGCCAGTTCATGGGGGAATGGCAGACGCCCAATTGCAACGGTGTGGAAAAAAGGCGTCGGGTGGAATTGTATTTTCCTGATTGGGCGCAGCACCACATCACGGTATATGGCAACAGCGCGGGCGATGCGGCTTTGTTGAATATGGCGGATGAGGCCTGGTGGGTGGATGGTAACGGTGTGTGTACTCGGTGGGGACAGGATGTTTTTGGACATCGCAATCATCTATAACCAACAATTTGGTTTGCGCCCGAATTAATCTTTAATACCCAACTTCATTGTACCGGGCACTGTTTTGCCGGAAGCATTGTGCCAGAGTGGAATAGCGTGTTCTATCTTGAAAATATCGGGTTCGCGTTTTTTCGGAAATCCTTCAGGAAAGCGGATTTCCTTGATTTTGGTAAATCCCCACGGGTCAATTTCGAAATCCACTTCGATGGGACGTCCTTATACTTCTTTCCGCGCACCTTCAAAAGTGACACACAGGCTCATGTAATCCCAAAAACCCTCCCGAAGAATAAATTCCAGGTTGGTTTCCGATGGAAGATTCAGTTCAATTTGGTAATTTTTTTTGTAGCTATTGAGCGTAAGCTCAGTAAGTCCTCTATTGACGCTGATCATGTGGCGTGGTATCAGTCCTTCGATTCCGCAAACATGTGGATGAACCAATAACCAGCAATATGCCAATCAAGACTTCACGATTCCGTATTTGGCCAAAAAAATAATTTGAATACGAATGCAGAAAGTCTTTTTTCATGCTATAATGCTCATTGTAGTTGATATTTGAACCAATATGTGTTTTCTCCTCTTTGTGGCTAATCATTTAAAACATCAGTCCATAATCGTTTTTAAATCCCCGGAAAGCACATCTGACCATGAGGTATTGTCGGTAATGGCACCCTGGCTTTTGGCATATTTCATCCATATATTTTTTTCGAAATTGAACACAAATCCTTCCTCAATGCCATATTCGGTATCTTCAATCAGGTTGCGCAATTTTTTAAAATCCGTTTTGGAACCAAAGTTGGTCGCTATTTCAATGATGACCGGCACCGTCAGCCTGAGGTTGTCGCGAAGGATAATATCCGGACATTTACTCTCCGAGTTTCCGGGATCAAGGTCTGTTTCAGGCAAAGCTTCCAAGGTGATTTTCCCTTGCTCGTACCATTTGTCCAAACCTATAATAAGCCGTTTGATGGCCCTTTGGTGATGCAGCGTGGCTAAGTGCCCCATATCATATTGAGAAATCATATCAACTTTTTGCTAAGGTTATTCAAAGATACACCGGTCGTGTTTAAAAAACAAGTTTGATGACGCCTTTGTTCGCTACTTCGCCTTGAACGACCACGTCACCCACACCTTGGCCGCCTCTGTGCCATCTGGCAGGGTACCCACCGACAGGGCGCGCACGGTTTGTGCCGTTCGGGTCTCAAACGTTTGGTCAATGGTCTGGCGGATCAAAGCGCCTTCGGTACACGTAAACACCATTTTCTGGTCGGCCTTCTTGTAAAATTCGGCTTCCACCCGCAGCACCAGCATGGAACAGGGGGGCCGCTTGCGCAAATCTTGCAGGGCCATGAGTCCGCTGGCCATCTCGCCTGCCGCGCATTGTGCTGCAAAATAGATGGACCTGAACGGGTTTTGCGAGCGCCAACGGTATGGCAGGGCCACGCGACATTGTGTTTCGGTGACTTCCACCGGCCGAATGCCCATGAACCAGGCGGCGGGGAGTTTGAAAAAAAGGTAAAGCGTTTGGATGGTCTGCTGCGTTGAGGTTAAAAGGAAAGTCTTTTCAGCGATTCTTCTATGATTAGGATGCGTTGCAAGGCGTCCGCTTCTTTTTTGCGTTCATTCTCAAGCACCTGGGCAGGCGCACCGCTTACAAAACGCTCGTTTTGGAGTTTAGCCTGCACCGATTTCAGGAAACCCAGTTGGTATTTGAGCTCTTCCTGTAATTTCTCCGTTTCTACTTCCACGTCTACCGTCCGTTCAATTTCTACATAGTACTGGTCTGCACCCACGATGAACGACTGGGTGTTTGCCGGTTCGGCGCTGCAAAAGTCAAGTTGTTTCAGCACTGCCAGTTTTTCGATCATCTCTTTCAGGCCGGGTTCCTGCATCAATGATTCGGTGTGGTTGTTTTGTTGCAACCACAGGGTCAGTTCTTCGCGGGGTTTGATCTGGTGCTGGTTGCGCAGGTCGCGCACTTTGCCGATGATGTCTTTGGCTGTTTCCACGCGGCGAATCAACTGTGGGTCAGTGGCGCCGGTTTTGGGATAAGCCTGCACCATGCAATCTTCGCCTTCCACCCGCTCCCGCAATTGGTGCCAGAGCTCCTCGGTGATGAAAGGCATAAAAGGATGCAAAGCCACCATAAATTGCGAAAACAGGTCGAGTGTGGCCTCATAAGTCACCCGATCAATGGGCTGTTCAAAACCCGGTTTGATCATTTCGAGGTACCAGGCGCAGAAATCGTCCCAAATAAAGCCATATAGTCCCAAAAGCGCCTCGCTGAGTCGAAAAGCCTGGAAGTGTGCTTCCAAATCCGCCAGCACGGTGTTGAATTTATACTCCAGCCAGCGGGTCGCCAGGGCATTTTTGCGGGCTACGCCTTCGTTTTCGGGTTGGTCGGTCACCGTCCAGCCTTTTACAAGCCGCAGGGCGTTCCAGAGTTTGTTGCAAAAGTTGCGGCCATTTTCGCAGAGCTTGTCGTCAAACAGGATGTCGTTTCCGGCTGCGGCGCTCGACATGAGGCCGTAACGCACGCCATCGGCACCAAAATCCTCAATCAGTTTCAGCGCGTCGGGCGAGTTGCCCAGCGATTTGGACATTTTGCGCCGCTGTTTGTCGCGCACCATACCGGTAAAATAAACCGAATCAAACGGTTTTTGGCCTTTAAACTCGTAACCGGCCATGATCATGCGCGCCACCCAAAAGAAAATGATGTCCCAGCCGGTCACCAGCACATTGGTGGGGTAGTAGTAGGCAAATTCGCCCTCGGGTTTTTCAAAACCATTGAACACGCTGATGGGCCAGAGCCAGGAAGAAGCCCAGGTGTCGAGCACATCTTCATCCTGGCGCAAGTCTTGCAGGGTGAGTGCCGGATTGCCGGTTTCGCGTTGGGCGATGGCGAGGGCAGCCTCGGCGTTTTCGGCCACAAACACTTGGGTCTCGTGGTTGATGGGGTCGGCCTGAAGGTACCACGCAGGTATGCGCTGGCCCCACCAGAGTTGTCGGGAAATGCACCAGTCGCGCAGGCCCTCCATCCACGTGCGGTACAGGTTCTGAAAATTAGGCGGGAAAAAGCGGATTTGTTCTTCCATCACCGCTTTGAGCGCCGGTTCGCCTAGGGACGACATGTTGACGAACCATTGGAGCGACAACTTGGGTTCCACCACGGCGTTGGTGCGTTCGGAGCGGCCAATGTTGGTGCGGTAATCTTCTATTTTGAGCAGCGAACCGTTTTCTTCCAAAATGCCCTTCATGCGTTTGCGGGCCTCAAAACGGTCGAGGCCCACGATGGGTGCGTACGCACAGGCTTCATTGATGCGCCCGTCGTCGGCAATGGTATCAATAACCGGCAGTTGGTGTTTGATGCCGAGTTCGTAGTCGTTCGGATCGTGCGCGGGGGTTATTTTGAGCGCGCCGGTGCCAAATTCGACATCCACGTAGGTGTCAAAAATAACCGGAATGGCGCGGTTGATGAGTGGAATGAGTACTTTTTTCCCCTGGAGGTGGGCATAGCGCGGGTCGTCGGGGTGTACAGCAATGGCCACGTCGGCAAAAATGGTTTCCGGCCGCTGGGTGGCGATGGTCACGCCGTCGGAGCCGTCTTCCAGTCGGTAATGAATGTAAAAAAGTTGTGCGTTTTCTTCGTTGTGGAGCACTTCTTCACTGGAGAGGACGGTAAGCGCCTCGGGGTCCCAGTTGACCATGCGTTGGCCGCGGTAGAGTTTGCCTTTGCTGTACAGGTCCACAAACACACGCAGCACGTCGCGGTAGTAGGAGGGGTCCATGGTAAAGGAGGTGCGTTCCCAGTCGCAGGAAGCGCCTAATTTGCGCAATTGTTGCAGGATGATGCCGCCGTACTTGTCTTTCCACTGGTAGGCATAGGCCATGAATTCTTCACGGGTGAGGTCGGCTTTGCGGAGCTGTTTTTCCTCGCGCAGCCAGCGCACTACTTTGGCTTCGGTGGCAATGGAGGCGTGGTCGGTACCGGGCACCCAGCAGGCATTTTTGCCGTCAAGGCGGGCCTTGCGGATGAGGATGTCCTGAATGGTGTTGTTGAGCATGTGCCCCATGTGGAGCACTCCGGTGACATTTGGAGGGGGGATGACGATGGTAAACGGCTCCCGGTCGTCGGGGGTAGATCGGAAGTAGGCGCGTTGTTCCCAGTGGGCATACCAGCGTGCTTCAATATCGGCGGGGCTATAACGGGCGGATAAGGACATAACAAGGGTTTGTGTCAAAAACGGCACAAAGGTATACGCTATTGGGGCAAAAGAAAAGCCGGAATGCCACAAGGAGCTTCCGGCTGCGATGGCGTGAGGCGCATCGTTCAAAGCGTTTTCTTTGATTTGACAAGATTATACGTGTGATGATTAAAGAAATTAAAACAGGTCAAATGATGCGTATGAGGGGCCAAGGTGGCCATTGATACGTCTTCAAAAAGTCGGTTTTCGGGAATACGTGCCCGGCCGACACGAGGAGCCATTGCGGGGGCCCTCCAGTTTGTACAGAATTGCACGTGAGCGGATTAAAGCATTAGCATGGGATTAGAGCATTTTCAAAGGAGTATTGCCTTCGTTCCGTTTTGATGATGCAAAGGTACCCCGTCCTGTTTCTATGAAACAGGACAGATTCACGCATTTCAATCCGACCATATTTGGAGCGGACGGTGGAGATTACTCTGTATCATCTCCGATGATGAAGGTATAAATGGAGGTTAATTCAGGTTCCGTAATCGTGTTTTGGCGGCTAACAACATCGTTGTAAAGTGCAGTGTATTGAGGGCTGGTCAGCAGCAAGCTGAGGACTAATGCGAGGAGTTGCATAAGGTTGTTTTCTTTTGATTGTTTGTGATGGCACAAAGGTCAATCAGCATCTTAGCCTGAAACAGGCCAAAAAGCGCAAAAACAATCCGGTCAGATAAGCCTTGGGTTTGGCATCCGACGTCCTTGTCATCGCTGGGAAGAACTACTAAACCGTTCTCAATAACGGATATGTGATTAAGTTAAAAAAAGCACATTTAATTCAGGACAGCATATTAGCAGTGCAATGCGTGTTTTCAAGTGCAAAATTGTGGGCATAAAAAACAGTGTAAAAGGCCAAAAAACTTCCAATTGACCCGATCAGATTGTGTTTTTTTTCTACTGGTTTACAAAAAAAGGTCTATGTTTGTGAATGTTGAAGCCATTTTTCATCCCTTAATCCAAATTATGGAGTTTGACGTATTAAAAGATTTAGTGCAGGTTATTACCCGAAATAAAGTAAAACAGATTGAAGTACTGGGTAATCCTGGGAATGAGGGCAGTCGGGTAGAAGAATTTTACCAAATGTTGTCAGACGGTCAGTTGCAATCGGAAGAAGAAGCTGTGCAACATTTTTTCAAAACAGACAACGTCAAAGACAAGAACTACCGGAAACTTCGAAACAAGCTGATTCGGCAGTTGATCAACACTTCTTTTTTTGTAGACATCAACCAGCCCATGTTTGATGATCGCACCAAAGCCCAGTACAATTGTTATCGCGATTTTGCAGCTGCTTACATTTTGCTGACCCGTGAGGCCCGCCGCGCAGGGGTGTATTTGCTGCACCAGGTGTTGGAGCAAGCCATCAAATATGAGTTTATTGACCTGTGTGCCGAAATCACGCGTTACTTGCGGGTAACTTACTCCAAAGCAGTAAATGATGCCAAAAACCATCAGAAATTTACGCAGTTGCATCGCGAGTACGAGGGGAAAAGAAGCAATCTTATCCGCATTATCGACGCGCATGAAACGCTTCTGGAGTATTACATGCAAAAACATTCGCCCAGCGAGGCGGTGTATAACCTGGCGTCGGGCTATATGGCGGAATTCAAGCCACTGCGCAACCAGATGTCCCTTGCCCAATTTGATTATTTCGCCTATTCTATTGAACTGATACAACTTTTTTCCGGCAATGACATACGTGGAGTGGCCAAGTTGGCCGACGAAGCCATCGCGGCGTTGCAACACAATCCAAACATCAACAGAGCGCTTTTATTCAACATTGCCATCCAAAAAATGTCTGCATTGGCCCAATTGAAGGGTGCCAATGAGGAAAAAATACTCCTCACCATCAATCAGTGCCTTGGCTTTACGGATGAGGGGCGCTACAACTGGTTTGTGGTTTGGCATGTTGCCATCTATTGTTATGCCCACCACAAGCTTTATGAAAAAGCGTATGAAGCGTATATAACTGGTTACAAGCATGAACGGTTTCACCTTCAATCGGTACGCATGCAGGAAGAATGGCGGCTCCTCGGGGCCTATCTCCATCTGCTCGTGGAACTGGGTGAACTACCCGCATCCGAAGTAGAAGTTGTTACCGGGCCATTTAAAGTGGCAAAATTTGAAAATGACTTTGTGGAATTGCCGCGCGACAAAGACGGAATGAACATACCCATCGTCATTTTGCCCGCTGTGTATGCCTTGGCCAAGTCCGACTTTGAGGCCTTTGAAGCACAAATAGATAAATTAGACAAGTACAGAAAACGCTATCTGGAGACTGAATTGAATCAGCGCAGTGCCCGGTTCCTGCAAATGATGTTTGCACTGGCCAAACAAAAATACGGCGGCAGTGTGCGTTCCGAAGGGCGGCTGCGGCAGGAGATCGAAAAACTGTACGCCCTGACGCCCCAGGTGGCCCGTCAGAATTTTGCCATCGAAGTGATTCCGTATGAAAATTTGTGGGAACTGCTGGTGAAAAAACTGGAATCTTAAGGGTTTACCACTGAGGCTTTTTTTACCACTAAGATTTTTTTTTACCACTAAGATTTTTTTTTACCACTAAGATCACTAAGAACACTAAGGGCCACTAAGAAATGATGAATATCTTAGTGACCCTTAGTGGCCTTAGTGATCTTAGTGGTAAAAAAGGTAAAAAAGGTAAAAAAGTGATTATAGTGGTAGAAAAGACTACTTCACGCTCATTTTGAATTCCACGCGGCGGTTCAGCTCACGGCCTTCAGTTGTGTTGTTGTCGCCAATGGGGCGCGACTCTCCGTAGCCGGCGTATTTCATGCGGCGCGCTTCTACACCTTTGCCCACCAGGTAGTCGTAGCAGGTTTTGGCGCGGTCTTCAGACAGCTTCAGGTTCAGCTTGTCGTCGCCGGTGTTGTCGGTGTGGCCGTCGATCTGCAGGTTGTAACCTGGGTATTTTTTCATCAGGCGGGCTACTTCGTTGAGGGTAGGCAGCGAAGCGGGCAGCAGGGAAGCCTTGGCCGTTTCGAATTCTACAACTTTTACTGCTTCCTCAAGGATCAGCACGTCAGCGCGATCCATTTCCGGGCATCCGCTATTGGCCACTGTACCGCGTGTGTCGGGGCAGCGGTCATCTTTGTCGGCTATGCCGTCGCCGTCGCGGTCAGGGCAGCCGCTCAGGGCAGCCGTGCCGGGCGCGTCAGGGCAAAGGTCGAGGTTGTCGGTGATGCCGTCGCCGTCGCGGTCGCCATTGCCAGCTTTACCCATTTCCGCTTCCAGTTCGTCGTCGTACAGGTCGTCGCCGAAGTTGTACTGCACGCCAATGCCATGGTGCCAGCCTTCGCGGCGCTCGGTGGAGGTGCGGTACTGCGTTTGCAGGGTGGCGTACCAGTTGTCTACAATGCGGACGTTCAGGCCAATGCCAAGTGGAATGTTCAGGTCCGTGTCCTCGTTGTCTTCGCTGTCAGCCGTAAAGCCGACACCGAAGTGAACGTATGGATTTACCCGATTGCCATATTTGAAAAAGGTATGCTTCACCAGGGCGTCCATGCTGAACAGCGAGTGGTTGTCTTCGCTTGGGTTGTTGTCAATGCTTTTGCGCGGTACCCGTGCTGTACCGAACTTTACAGGAATCTCGATAAACGTATTGCGTGCGATGCGGTGATCGTAATATACTTCAATGCCACCACCGTCGATCTCGCTGAACACGTCGCCCAATCCCGCTTCATCCTTGTCGAAGTCGCTGAAGCGAGGAGAAACATAGTTGTAAAAATTGTAACGCAAGCCAACGCCGTGTTTGGGTTGTGCCATAGCTACTTCGGCGACCATCAACAGCGCCGATACAATGCTCAAGGTGTACAGTAATTTCCGCATAAGGAGCGTTTTTAATTGTTTGTTGTGAAAAAAAAGACTTTTCG
>JBMOHO010000113.1:0-10735 GCA_049317805.1 Saprospiraceae bacterium | reverse complement strand
ATTACGAGATTTGTTTTTACTCAAAACTCAAAACTCAAAACTCAAAACTCTCAACTCAAAACTCTAAACTCTAAACTCTAAACTCAAAATTCCTCCACCTTTTCCAGTAGCCATTTTTTGGACATCAGCGGCTCGCAATCGGCAATTTCTGCGCGAAGGGCCGACAATCCCGCTGCATCGCCGGGCCGCAAACTGATCAATTTGCGCACAAAACGCAGGAATTGCAGGTACTGGTTTTTGACAGACTTGGAAATCAGCTTGTTGCGCCTCAGATATATTCGAAAACTATCGATCAATGAATCCAGTGCGTTGAATTCATCCGACTCGTAGTAGGTGCGCACCAGGATGAGTTTAGCGCTCAGGGCGTACACCACATCGCTGTATTCCACATTGCGCAAGAGTTCAATCACCTTGTCGTGCCGGTGCTGGTGCGAGTACAAATTGGCTAAGTTGAAGGTGCGGGCGTTTTCACGAATGTGGGCAGGCAAGTACGCGGCGTGCGATTGAATGAACTGCTCTGCCAGCTCGTATTCCCCCACGCGGAGTCCAACGGTAATGATGTTTTTGTACAAGCCCTCGGACAAACTCCCGTCTTCGAGCAACAAATTTTTATCAATCAATATTTTAAATATTCGGAACAGTTCGTTGTAATAAGCCGTACGGCCCTGGTTGATTTTTAAAGCGCAGTAATTTTGAGCAAACTGGTACAAGCTGCGGTACTCCGCCTCGGATATTTGAGTTCGAACCGTCTCAAGGCTGTCTACAAAAACGTGGTACCGGTTTTCATCGTCAAAATGAGCGAGCGACAGGGCAACCTGCCGGTACAGGTTGATGAGCGGTTCATTCGAAAATTGTTCCCGATCCAGAAAATCCCAAAAACCTTCTATCAGGGGCATGTCATCAGGTGCCGGACGCAAGCGTTTGTAAATGAGCCAGGACACATAAAACTTCAATTTCTGAATGGCGTAGAAACAGTCCAACGCGCGGTCGGCAGGCATTAATTTTTCTGCATACCCCGTCGAAATGAGCGTTCCGGTGCTTCGGCTGAACGCATTCCAGTGCATCCGGTAGAGCGAGAGGTAGTCATCAGACGTTTTGCCGGCCCGGTTGCCCGATATGCGCTGCAACTGCCGTTCCACCCCGGCAAGGTGTTTTTCGAGCTCGGGTTGGGCCAGTTGAAGTTGCAGTTCGAGACCCGCAGCATACGGATTTTGCTGCCAGCCTTCTACCGCCATGAACTGCAGGGTTAGCTGCATCAGTTCGGAGGCAATGCGCCGGAGTTGGGCTTCATCAAACAATTTATCCGGGTAAACAAAGGCCCAGACTGTCCGTTTATCCAAATCCAACAAACCACCATCATCCCGACGCAGGGCCTCGTTCAGGCACTCAAAGAATGCCACCACATCGGCTTGTTCATTAAAATACGGCGACATCAAGAATTTGCGCAATCGATTCAATCCGTATTTATCAAATCGGCGCAACAGGGTTAAAAGTTTTTCACTAAACAAATTTTTTAGACAATTTTTTTGTTAAAAAATTAGCATTCAATTTATTACAAAGGTAATTTATAGATTTTTTTTAGACAAACATCCGGAAGTGTATTTCTGCCTAATGCCGACAATGTAGACTTTTGTACCGATGAAATTGTCTTAGCGCCAACAGTCCAACCCAAACAGGCAAAAAAGTGTTATCATTACAGCAGGCAATTAATCCGTTTTCCGGCTTTACAACAACAGATACCTATGAAACACCGCAACTACATCCAAATAACAGTAGCCCTTCTGCTGGTTGCCGCCTCCGGTTTATCTGTTGGTGCGCAGACTGCTTGTACGCGCATGGGCTTGGTTGCCACCCCAGGTACGGATTGCGGTGCAGTTATCCTTGATCTTCAAACCGGCGAGGCTTTTTGGGCCATTCAGGGGCTCGGCGGCCATAGCGTCGGCCAAAAAGTGCTGTTTGACGCCGAACCCGCCATGTTGCCCGCCGGGTGCACCCCCAATGGCATCCCTGCAGTGGCCATCACCTGCATTGCTGACCTGCCTGTTTGCGAGTCGGCTTTCACCGTGCGTGAAGACGCCATAAACAACCTTACCCGGCATTTTGAGGCCCTGACAACCGACGCCGAAGGGCATCATTGCACTTGGACTTTTGGCGACGGCACGACGGCCAACGGCCTGCTGGCAGACCACACCTATCCGTACGAAGGCTTGTACGCCGTTTGCCTCACCATTTGGGATCAGTACGGGTGTTACGATCAACGCTGCGACACCATCAACGTCAGTGCTCAAAATGCCACCTGGTGCGCGTACGAGATGTCGCTTACGGCCGTTGGAAACAAACTGCATGGTTCACTTGCCCCTATGAGCGGCGATGCCGGGAACCTGGAATCGGTTCGATGGTTTCTCACGCAAAACAACCAGACCCTTTCCAACGACAAAGAATTTACCTACGCGCTTGCGCCCAACGATAATTATCTCGTTTGTGTAGACTATCAGGTCAAAAACCCGGACGACGGGAGCCTGTGCGAAGGCAAACGCTGCCAGCAGATCATTCTGGATACCGCCAACTGTGTGCAACCCGCGCTGGCCGATCCGGATTCGGTGTGCGCCGGCGTGTATGCCCCCGTTTGTGGTTGCGACGGTTTGACCTATGCCAACGAATGCGAAGCGCTGCGCGCCGGCGTGCTCACCTGGTGGGCGGGCGAGTGCGGGAGCGCAACCCAGGGAACCTGTGGTGCCGACATGCATTACAACGTGGTGGACGGCGACCCTGATACCGGATTTAAGGTGGTCTTTCACAATCGTTCGAACGGTTTTTACAACTTTTGCCATCTTGATTTTGGCGACGGCAGCCCTATTTTTGAGCAAACCAACTGGGATACCGTCGTCCATTGGTATGCCAAAGCCGGCATTTACCGGGCTACCCTGTCGACGTGGCAATTCAACGCCTGCCTCTCTTCGCTCACCCAATTGGTGGTCACAGACGCCTATCAACTCAACAACGGCCAGAAACCCGCATCTACCGATTACGTATTGCCGGGCGACACCAATGGCGACGGCAAAGCCAACGTGCTGGACTTGCTGCACATAGGCCTCAGTTACTTCCACAACGGCCCTCCACGCCCCCATGCACACACCGCATGGTCTCCACAGTACGCCCCGAACTGGCCCTCGCATGCCAACAGCGTGAACGACAAACACGCCGATGCGGACGGCGATGGCGTGGTAAACGAATTTGACGCCTCAGCCATTCCAATGCATTACCAGGCCCTTGAATTCCTTGCGCCTGTGGCAGGCGGTACCGCTCCCAAGTTGCGCATCGTTTTTCCGGTAGATACGTTGGACATAGACCCGAACAATCCGACTTCGCTTGACATTACCGCCGACGTGGTGCTGGGCAGCGCTCAGGAATATGTAAAAGACTTTTACGGCCTGGCCTTTTCACTGCATTACCCGGAATTTATCCAGTATCCGCCCAACGCCAATTATTACAGCAATTCTTTTTTCGGATTCAACACCTACACCATGTGGCTGCCGTACGCCATGCATGATCAAATGACCATGGACATGGGGCTTGTGCGCAAAGACAAAACGGGCGTCAATGGGTATGGCAAGTTGGCCCAGTTGGACTTTCAACTTGATTTTATCATCATTGTAGACGTTGGCGACCGAACCGATAGCCGGGTGGTGCCCATGACTGTCCCTGTGGACGGCATACGCGCCATTGATGCCAACGGTGACGCATTGGCCTTGAACGTCCCCATCGAATTAGACACCCTTTGGTTGCGGTTTAACAAAAGTGTTGGCACCGGTTCGCCCCAAAACAATAACGAGGCTTTTAAGGTGTTCCCAAACCCCGCCCTGGATCAGGCCACTATTTTTACCGGCAACCTCAACATCGAGCATCTTGAAGTGTTAAATGCGCTTGGACAGACCATGCACCGCCAAAATGGCGCAACCGGAAGTGCCACCAAATTGGATGTAAACACCTGGCCGACAGGGTTGTATACCGTTCGGGTGCGTACCAAAGACGGTTTGTCCGAGCAGATTTTCATGAAACACTAACGTTATGACGCAGGTGGCTGCGCTGGAGGTCAACCCTTTTGCCGAAAATACTTACATTGTCTGGGACGACGCCACGCTCGAATGCGCCATTGTAGACCCCGGTGTGTACACGGCAGCCGAGCGCAGGCGTTTGCAGGCGTTCATCGCTGAACGCCAACTGAAGCCGGTCAGGCTGCTCAATACCCATGCCCACCTCGACCATGTGTTTGGCAATGCCTTTGTGCACCGCACCTGGGGGTTGTTGCCCGAGCTGCACCACGGGGAGCTGACCATGCTGGAGCGATACCCGGAAGTGTGCCGCATGTACGGCATACCGGATGCGGAGCCCTCTCCCATGCCGGTGGCCTTTTTGGAACCCGGTGAGGACGTACAAATTGGCCATGCTGTTTTCCGCATCTTGTTTACGCCGGGGCATTCGCCTGCCAGCGTGTCGTTTTATTGCGAAGCAGATGCGCTGGTTCTGGCTGGCGACGTGTTGTTCTGGGAAAGCATTGGGCGCACCGATTTGCCGGGCGGCAATTTTGCATTGCTTGAAGCCAGCATTCGACAGGAATTGTACACCTTGCCGGAAGAAACGGTGGTGTATTCGGGGCACGGTCCGGCTACCAGTATCCGGCATGAAAAGGCTTATAACCCGTTTGTGGGCGGAGGGTAAGTTTGGCCTTTTAAGTGCCTGTTTTTGTTCACAATAACTTAATATCGGCTTAGAAACCTGACTTATGGATTTGTGGGTCTTGAGAAGCTCGTCAAAACAGACCTTAGTATTGAAAATTTTGCCTGTTTTGACCTATTTTGGCTTATTTCATGGCCTTTCAGAAACCTGACTTATTCAAAAAAGTGGTTTTTTACCGTGGATTGAAGTACCTATATTTGTATATCCATTCACCAAATTTTCATTCAGATGAAAAACGTCTCTTTTAATCGGTTTTCCTTAAAATCGATCCAACCACCAACCACCAACCACCAACCACCAAGCGCCAAGCGCCAAAGAATTAATTTTGGCTTACCGCTATTCGCAAATGTAGTATTCCTCTTATTAGGCATTACTGCTATTTCCAATGCTCAATGTCCTGTTTATACACAAGTAGATGTGTCACCAACAACATTCGATTTGAGAATATGTGACGTTACGGTTCCGGTCAATGTATCGCTATTCAATATATTAGAGGCCAGCCACGATTATTTTATCGAGATATATAGCCCTTTTGAATTGAGGTTGATCCAGCCTGTAGTGGGATTGAATAATTTTCAGGAAACAGTAAGTCCATCTGGCGACAACTTTGTGTTTTCAGGGATATTTAAAGTTCCCTTGATCGAACCAGGAGGAAATTTTGCAACACTAACTTTACCTTTTTCAAGATTAGGTACTTGGGACGGAAAGGAGTTCATTTTGGTTAGGGTGTACGATGCCGACTGCCCTGAAGAGCCGTACCTGTTCCAGCAAAGCATAGGGTTAACTTTTGCTGAGCCGCACCTGGATTTACGCGCTTACCCGGAAACAAAAATCAGTGAACTGCGAAATCAGGGCCTAATTCCTTTTGACTGCTCCTCTGCACCCGCCCCTGCATTTTTGATTGATGATGTATTGGATTTCGATAGAAATTATTGTATAAGGGGTGGTATTGGCGTACCCAAAAAATTGGTGCTTTTGCCAGGCGCCAGAATTGATGTTAGTTCTACTGGAGTCCTGTTTGATATTGTGGAGGTATCAACTTGCCCGGGTAGTACCCTTGGCGAAGGTATTAGAGTCAAGGAGGGCGCTTCACTTGAAGTATTGTCCTCTTCAATTGAAGATTGCCGCTTTGGCATCAATGCAGAACCTGCTTCTTTTTTGGCTGTTTCAAATACTCTTTTCCAAAACAACTACATCGGCCTCAACCTTGACATGCGCAACGCGCCTGGCGTACAAAAGCGCCTGTCGTCTCTCCTCCTGTCGGGCAATACCTATTCTGATGATAGCCTAAGTAGCACGCCACTCAAATCCCCTTACCCGGGTATGCCCGAAGCGGTGGAAGCACGCGGATACGCTGGCATTCGCCTGTATGACTACATGGATTTCAACGTATGGCAGCGCAACAGCTTCCTGCGCCTTGCCAATGGCCTCATTGCCTACAATTCCACCATGAACATCGGCGACTTCCATTTTAACGACATGAACTCCATAGGTGCCCAGGCATATGAGTCTGAAGGCTATGGCATACACCTGCGCTCCAAAGGCGGCGCCTCCTGGGCCAACATCAACGAGCCTTTTTTGCCAGTCATGACCTTCAACAACTGCAAAACCGGCATCCGGGCCAACTACTACGCCGGTAAGATCGAAAAATGCAACATGACCAACGTAAACACTGGTATCCAGTGGGAAAACAGCCGCAACCGCGACGTGCGCATCCTCAACGACACCATCACAGCGCGCAACGTGGGCGTGCGCTCCTTCGGCAACGAACCCTTGGCCTCCTTTACCGGCAAAATCAGCCAGATAGCTGACAATGCCATCGGCATCACCGGCCTTGGCAGTGTCGGTACTTCAGGGCGCTTTGCCATACAGCTGGACGAACTGGGTCTCGGCAACTTTACCCAGGCTACGGGCGGCTGGTTGGTGGCCGACAACACCATCGGCATGACACGCGGCGGCCAGGGCATCCGCTACCTCAACGGAAACTTCGGCGCCCTGCAAGCCAATACCGTGAACAACGCCGACCCCTCCTTCCTATACCGGGGCATCGAAACGCAAGGGGTGGGCTTCAGCACCATCGCGCTAAACGACATCACCCAGACCCTCGCCATCGGCACCGCCGAAACCTTCGGCATATATTCCAGGGGCGGCTTCGCCAACCGCTACGACTGCAACTGCCTCGACAACACGGGAGTGGGTATGCAGTTTTACGATATGGCAGACAACACCGACGGCGTGCGCGGCAATAATTTCAATACCCACAACACCACCGGCCTGCGCGTCGGCATTCAAGGGCTGGATGCCTTAATCGGCACCCAAAACCATACAGGGAATGTGTGGGATTTGAGTGCGATTCCGAGTGGGCAAAATGGGGGAGAGAATTGGGGGAGTAGCCAGTCAATAATTGAATTGTCAGAATTTTTCGTCGATCCAACTGAAATAGGCGGGGCACTGAATCCGCCGGTCTTTCCGAGCAGCGGATGGTTCAATGATAATATTACTGCTGAACCTTCTTACAATTGCTCCAACCAATGCGCCGCCCCTAACCTCGAGCGCCCGCCGTTTGCCAGCGAAACCTCCACACCCACCGGGCTTGATTTGGCCATCATCAACGGCACGTTCACCACTACAAACTTCGAAGCGCCCATGCAGTGGAAAGCCGCCTACCGCGTGTACCGCAAGATGCTGCGCCAGCCTGGGCTTGTACAAACTTCAGCACTCGCCACAGCGTTTAAGCTGCAACACGACAGCCAAAGTACCGGAAAATTAGCCTGGGTGGCGGAGCAGCGCGCCGGGTTGTTTTCATTGACCACCGCACAAGACTCCATGCTAAATGTGTACAATGGTGCAGTTGAAACCACCTCGGCTCAACTGCTTGACCTCGATGAACAAATGCAAGCAGGCGACAGCATTAACCAAGCGACATACGGTTCCGTATTGACACAACGGGCAAGCGCACAAACTCAAATGGAGCAATATTGGACGAGCATGAAACAGAGTCGCCAGCAGCAAATTCAAAATTTGCTCCAGTACAATGCTGCCATAACAACTAACCTCACAGTTGACACCAACCACAAGTTGGTAAACAACATAGTGCTGCACCTTTTGGCAGCGGATACCTTGGCTACCGGCGATTTAACCACCTTGGAAGCGATTGCTGCGCAATGTCCTCAGGAAGGCGGCGACGCAGTGTACGAAGCGCGTGCCATGGTTTCGTATTTTACAGGCGAACAATTCGACAACAGCGCTTGCATTGGCGGAGGAGAACGGGAAGGAAAATCGGCAAATGCTACACTCCCGACACCCATTACCATTTACCCCAACCCGGCTACCAATATGATTGTCGTACAAGGAGCGCCGGAGAATGCTCAAGTAAACATTACCGATTATTTAGGCCGATTGGTACATTCAGGAAGGCTGCAATCGAATCGGATTGAGTTGACATCGCTCCAGAATGGGGTGTACAACGTACAGGTGTTTTCGAGCGAAAAAACGCTATTGACTACTCAGAAGTTGGTGATTGCCAACTAAACATTTTCTTCTCACCTAAAAGCGGTATGGTCATCATAGGATGGCCATACCGCCAATTCATATAATTATGAAAAGCATGAAACGACAACTAATTACGATGATTATCGTGTTGAGTGCCTTAGCTGAAATAGTTGCCCAAAAGGAAGACAATATTTGGGTGTTTGGGTATGACTCAAATGACTATCCGGAGTACCCTGGAAGAGACAGGGTGACATTTAGCTTTGATGACTCATTAAGTATCGAATATGAAAATGGTTGGGTTATGAGCATTTTTGAAACCAACGCAATGGTCAGTGATGCGAATGGCAATCTACAACTCCTCTCAAACGGTTGTTATGTTGAAGACGGCAAAGGTGAATTTGTACAAAATAGCTGGGGTTTAAACCCTGGTTTTATATTTGATAAAGATTGTTTAGGAGACACAAGTGGATATGGAGCAAATCAATCAATGATGTTTTTACCTGACCCAGGTACAGATAGCGATTATTTCCTGTTGCATGTTACTACCAATGTTATTACACAACCAGTTATTTTTGCATATAGAGCACAATTAAACTTTACCCAGGCTGTATTTGATAGTTCAGATAATAAATTTCAAATATTATTAAAAAATCAACCAATAGTCTTAGACACACTTCACTCAGACGGCTTCCATGCTGTCAGACATGCCAATGGCCGTGACTGGTGGATTGTAATTGCCAAACAACATTCCAATAAGTACTACATCACACAACTTTCGCCTCAGGGGTTTGAGGTAAAGGAACAATCCATCGGCCTACCCACCTGGAGTGGTGCCGGCGGCGAAATGGTCTTCTCCCCCGACGGCGCCAAACTCGCCCGCTTCAACACCCGCGATGACCTGCGCATTTTTGACTTCGACCGCTGTACGGGCACGCTGTCTAACCCCGTGTACATACCCATTGCTGACGACGCCGACAACGAGCTGTTCGCTGGCTTAGCCTTTTCGGCCAACGGGCGCTACCTGTACGCCGCTGAGGTGAGGCGCGTGCTGCAATTCGACATGCAGGCGGCGGACATTGCTGGTAGCATGACCAATGTGGCGGAGTTAGAAAATGACCTGGACTGCCAATCTGGCAGGTCAATGGCCTATATGGAGCTCGGTCCCGACGGCCGCATTTACTGCAGGCCCTTGAATGGGCAACGGTGTATGCACAGAATCAACCATCCTGAACGGCCAAGTGACGAATGCGAATTCGAACAATACTATTACAAATTTGATTTTGCGTATAAAAACCTCCCCCACTTCCCCAACTTTCGCCTGGGCCCCGTCGACGGCTCGCCTTGCGACACCCTCGGCCTCGACAACCACCCCCTGGCGGGCTGGCGCTACGACCGTACGGGTGGGCTGGGGGTGGACTTCACCTCCGTGTCCTGGTACGAACCCACTGAATGGCACTGGGTCTTCGGCGACGGCTCGGCGGGCAGCACGGAGCGCAACCCTGCGCACACCTTCCCCGCGCCGGGGCCATACGACGTGTGCCTCACCGTGAGCAACGCCAACGGCAGCGATACGAAGTGCAAAACGGTGTGGGTAGGCACCAGCAGCACTTCGGATGAGCCGGGCGCGGACGAGAGCGGCATACGGCTGTACCCGAATCCGGCAAGCGGATTCGTGACGGTACAAGGCGCACCTTCTGCCGCCCGCGTGCGGGTGTACGACCGGTTGGGGCGTTTGGTGTTAGAAAGCGCATTAGAAGCGGACCGCTTCGACGCCGGGGCGCTGCCCAATGGGATGTATGTGGTGCAGGTGTGGGATACGCCGGGGCGTTTCAGTCATTGTACATTGGTCATTGTAAATTAATAATTAATAATTTTTTAATTTAAAGTATTCAATGTACAATGACCAATTTTCAATGTTCAGGTAGTGGGGATGCCGAGGCTTGCACTTACCGATCCGATGGCTCGCAGCCATCGGATCGGTGTGGCCCCGGAAAATTAGCCTGGGTGGCGGAGCAGCGCGCCGGGTTGTTTTCATTGACCACCGCACAAGACTCCATGCTAAATGTGTACAATGGTGCAGTTGAAAGCACCTCTGCTCAACTGCTTGACCTCGATGAACAAATGCAAGCAGGCGACAGCATTAACCAAACGACTTACGGTTCCGTATTGACACAACGGGCAAGCGCACAAACTCAATTGGAGCAATATTGGACAAGCCTGAAACAGAGCCGTAATCAACAAATACAGAATTTGCTCCAGTACAATGCTGGCATAACAACTAACCTCACCATTGACGCCAACCACAAGTTGGTAAACAACATAGTGCTGAGCCTTTTGGCATCGGATACTTTGGCTACCGGCGATTTGACCACCTTGGAAGCGATTTCTGCGCAATGTCCTCAAGAAGGCGGCGATGCGGTGTACGAAGCGCGTGCCATGGTTTCATATTTCACAGGCGAACAATTCGACAACAGCGCTTGCATTGGCGGAGGAGAACGGGAAGGAA
>JBMOHO010000112.1:0-10742 GCA_049317805.1 Saprospiraceae bacterium | reverse complement strand
AGCGACTGATTCATCAAAAAGCCGTTTTGCAGGAAACACGGGCACCCTTGTACCGAAAGATCATCCGGTGGGCCTGGGTTGCGGTGTATGCGGGGCTCATCAGCGGCGCCCTGTTTTTCATTGGCATCAGCTTGCTTGCCATCCCCTCATTCGAAGAACTGGAAAATCCGCGGTCTGCCTTAGCCAGTGAGGTGCTGGGTTCCACCGGTGAGGTGCTGGACCGGTATTTCATCGAAAACCGGGTGCCGGTCAGTTATGGAGAGTTGAGTCCGCATTTGGTGCACGCTTTGGTGTCTACAGAAGATGAGCGTTTTTACAAACATTGCGGCGTAGACCCCCGGGCGGTTTTGCGGGTTATGGTGCGCACCATTTTGTTGAGCGACCAGAGCGCCGGCGGCGGCTCTACCATCACACAGCAGTTGGCCAAAATGCTGTATTCGGATCGGAAGTTCGAAGGGATGAATAAAGTCCAAAAAGTTTTTGCCCTCGGCTACCGCAAATTTCGCGAATGGATCACTGCCGTCAAACTCGAGCGGAGTTACACCAAGGAAGAGATTATTGCCATGTACCTCAATCAGGTGGATTTTGTGAACAACGCTTATGGCATACACTCGGCGGCCGAAGTGTATTTTAACAAGAGCCAGCAAAAACTGAACATAGAGGAATCGGCCACACTCATTGGCATGTTGCAGAATCCTTCACGCTACAACCCCGTTCGGTTTCCCGATCGCTGTATCCGGCGTCGCATGATTGTGTTGTATCAAATGAAGGTGAACGGTTACCTGACCGAAGCGCAGTACGACAGCCTGAAAGTGAAGCCATTGGACATGAGCCGCTTCAAAAAGGTAAATTTCTCCGATGGCACAGCGCCGTATTTTTGCTCTGAGCTGAAAAAAGGCCTCAAAGACATACTTCAACGCCCCGAGTGCCGAAAACCCGACGGTACGGTGTACGACATTTATAAAGATGGTCTCCGCATTTACACCACCATAGATCCGGCCTATCAGGCCCTGGCCGAAGCGGCTATGGCTGAACATATGAAAAAAACCCAGGCACGCTTTTTTCAGGTGTGGAGTGGGCGCGATCCATGGAAGTACAAGGGCAGTTCGACCACCGACGAAGAAATTCAGGCCCGCCAACAGGCTCTTTGGAACCTGGTGTACGACGGCGAACGCTTTCAGGCCACTTGGCCAAAATATTTTGACAACCTCTCCGCAGCCATTCAGGAACGGTATGGGTTTGATTTGAGGCCCGCAGACGTAGAGCGCATGCTCGCTGAAGAAAAAACACGGGGCACCATCGACATCATGGTGCGCAACGGCATTGCCACGTCCGAACAGGCTTCAGAGTACCGGCGTTTCATGGCCTCTTCTGCCCTTTGGACGGACATCAAAAAACAGTGGCGCGCGCTGGACGCCGACATCCGAAAACAGTACAACACCAAAACCAAAATGAAGGTGTTTACCTGGGCAAACAGCCGGATGGAAAAAGACACCACGATGACACCTATGGATAGCCTGAAATACCACCGCATGTTTCTGCAAGCCGGTATGATGGCCATAGATCCCGCCACATCGGAGGTAAAGGCTTGGGTTGGAGGCATTAATTTCAAAAATTTCAAGTTTGACCACGTGCGCTCCCAACGGCAGGTGGGTTCCACCTTCAAACCCTATGTGTACGCCACCGCCATAGCACAGCAAGGCATCAGCCCGTGCTTTCAAGTGTACGACCAGGCCGTGACCATACCGCCGCGGTATCAGAACTTCACCAATTCCACTTCCTGGACACCCAAAAACTCGACCGGCTCATACTCCGGCCGCTTGTTAACCCTGCGCGAAGCACTCAAAAATTCTGTGAATTCAGTGAGTGCATTCTTGATGAAACAATTGGGCGACACCGAGCCGGTGCGCGGCCTGCTCAACAACATGGGCATCGACTCATCGGCCCGACGCCCCGACGGGGAGTATCGCATACCCAAACAACCATCTATTTGTCTGGGCGCCGCTGACCTCACCGTTTTTGAAATGACCGGAGCATACAACACGTTTGCCAACAATGGCGTGTACGCCATGCCCATGTACATCCGCAAAATTGAAGACAAAAATGGCCGCGTTATTTTTCGATCCTTGCCGGAAGAGAAAGTAGCCTTGCCGTCCAACGCCAATTATGTACTGGTAGACATGCTGAAGTACAATGTGGCTGGCGCGCCGGGACTGAAAGAGTTGAAAAGCGACGTGGGCGGAAAAACCGGCACCACCAATGATTATTCCGACGGCTGGTTCATGGGCGTCACACCCCGCCTCGTGGTGGGTACCTGGGTAGGCGGCGAAGACCGATGGATTCGTTTTTTGAGTTTGTCCGACGGCCAGGGCGCGCGCATGGCACGACCCATTTTTGCGGGATTTATTTCCCGGCTCGAAAAAGACAGCAAGGCTGGATACGACGCAAACGCCCGGTTCAAGCGTCCGCAAGGTGATTTGGGCATTGAAATCAATTGTTCTGCATACCAAAATACCGGTGCCGGCAGCGACGAGGAAGAGGAGTTTTCTCCTGATCCGTTCAATGACGAACTGCCTAAGGAAAGCGGGGCGACGCCAAAACAACCGGCCAAAAAACCCGACAGCGGGTTTGGGCAGGATGAATAAAACAGGGCCTACCCGATCTGGCGCTTATTCACCCTGTCCGTAAACGGCTTCGAGAAATTCATTCATGATCATCGCAGTGGCACCCCATACCACCAGGCCGTTTACATCGAAGTAAGGGACCCCTCGGAGGGTCATGCCTTCGGCAAAAGAAATGTCGGTCACCTTTCGATTTTCTGACGCCCGAAAAATGTCGATGTTGGGGGTAAAAATGTTTTCTACTTCACCCGGTTGCGGGGTAAAGCGGGCTTCGCCGTGGAGGATGCCGACAAAGGGGTGCACCACGTAGTTGCTCACCGGAATGTACAGTTCGGTCAGGCGACCAAGGACCTCGATTTTTGAGGGTTCTATGCCTACTTCTTCCCATGCTTCGCGCAGGGCGACATTTTCGAGCGACCCGTCATTTTCTTCCCAGCGGCCACCCGGAAAACTGACTTGTCCGCTGTGCCGGTCACGCGGATTGGTGCTGCGCTGGATGAGTACTGTATGCCAGGCGTCGTGGTGCCAATGCAACAAATTCAGCACCGAAGCCACGCGGGCGTCGGCGGCTGGTTGGGTATAAAAATGCTCGTTATCGCTTAAGCGACGCAGTGAAGCCATGCGGTATTGTGCGTCGCGGCCTGGCAACTTACCGGCCAGACGTGATTTTACGTGATCTACAAAAACCGCATCGGGGAGCATAATTTGCATGAAGACTAAATGCCGAATGCCTCAAAAAGTTTAGGCGCTTGGGTTGGAAAAACACGGCAAACGGTTTCAAAAAGCGCCCAAACGCCTCAGTTCCTGTTCCAGGCGGCTCGGAAACTTGAGTCGCGCCCGATACCAGTAGTTGTAGTTGGTCATGTCTTCCCCAAAGTCGCAAGCCCGGGCTTCCTGAAACAGTTTTTCTTCTTCCAGGCGCAGGGTTTTGAGTTGGGATACGTAATCGAGAGCGTCCAATTGTGTAGCCTGGGCGATGAGGGCGTCTGTTTTGGCCGTGAACGCCTGATCTGTTTCGTGCAGGCGTTGAGCGCAGGTCTGGCGGGTGCAAGGAGAAGCAAGGAGAAGGGTAACGTACAGGAGTACAACGCGCAGCATACAATAACATTTGACCGCAAAAATAGCTGTTTCTTGGAAACCGATGCATTAAGCCGCCAAGAGCGCTTAGCTTTGCCTTCAGCTATACTTGTCCGTCATGACCAATCAGAAATCTCCCATATATACTGTTTTTTTAACGGTTTTTCTCGACATGTTGGGTGTCGGTATTGTCATTCCGGTATTGCCGGCGCTGTTCATCAATCCGGAGAATGATTTTTTGCCGTCCAGTTTCACGGGTGCCCAACGCAGCATTTTGTACGGCTATCTGGTGGCGGTATACCCCATCATGCAGTTCTTTGGGGCGCCGATACTGGGGGCCCTTAGCGACCAGTATGGCCGAAAGCCCATGCTTCAGTTGTCGCTGGTGGGTACGCTTATTGGGTACTTGTTGTTTGGTTGGGCCATATTGACGCACAATTTGTGGTTGCTGTTCATCAGCCGCATGCTTCCCGGATTTACGGGCGGCAACATCAGCATCATTATGTCGGCCTTGTCAGACATAGCCGTGCCTGAAAACCGCACCCGCTTGTTTGGTTTGGTGGGCATGGCGTTTGGTTTGGGGTTTATCCTGGGACCGGCATTGGGGGGCATTTTGGCCGACAGCACCCTGGTGCCCTGGTTTGACCACGCCACGCCGTTTTGGTTTACAGCCGGGCTTACGGTGGTGAACCTTCTGGTGGTTCAATTCCTTTTTCAGGAAACCAACAACAACAGGAGTTCAAGCAGCCTGTCGTTTGGCGCAGGCTTCCGCAACATTCAAAAAGCATTTGGAGCACCCAATTTAAGGCACATATTTACGGTTTCGCTGCTCATTTCGCTGGGCTTTTCGTTTTTTACACAGTTTTTCAGCGTGTACATGATGCAGACTTTTGGGTATAAGGAACGACAGATCGGCATATTGTTTGCCTGGGTTGGGCTATGGCTGGTGTTTACACAAGGCTTTACAGTGCGGCTGTTGGCAAAGCGCATCGCGCCGGAACGCATTCTGCGGTTTTCCATTTTATGCCTTTCGCTGAGCATCGGGGCCTTATTGTTGCCCCAATATGCTCCATACATCTATTTCATCAACCCGTTTATTGCCACGTTTCAAGGGCTCACGGCGCCCAACCTGACCACGGTGGTGTCTACCTCTGCCGGCTCGGACAAACAGGGAGAGGTACTGGGCATCAACCAGAGCATGATTTCGGTGGGGCAGGCGTTGCCACCCATCATTGCCGGGTATCTCAACAGTCTGAACGGGGCATTCCCGATGCTGGCTGCCATGGGATTCATTTTTGCCGGCTGGCTGGTATATGTGTTTAAAAAGGTTTAGGTTTTTTGTGCTTTGAACTGCGAGACCAAAAAAATGGTAAAAAGGCATTGATCCGAGGACTTGTTTTTAAGCCTGGAAAGCATTAAACCAGGCCTTCTCGTATGAGGTCGTGCAAATGAATAACACCCTTATAGCCGGAGTCGTCGGCTACAAGGAGTTGAGTAATGGCGTGATGGCGCATGGCAGCCAGGGCATCCACAGCCAGGGCATCTGGCGAAATGGTTTTGGGGTTAGGGCTGAGGATGTCTTTGGCGCGCACGGTCTGGAGGTCGGGCTGGTGGTTGTTTTGGAGCATGCGGCGGAGGTCGCCGTCGGTGACGATGCCATGGAGTTGGCCTTCCGAGTCGAGTACAGCGGTGACGCCGAGTCGTTTTGACGAAATTTCGACAATGACCTCTTGGAGATTGGCATCAAGGTGTACTGCAGGGCGTTCGTGTTGGGTGTACAGGTCGCGTACACGCAGATAAAGTTGTTTGCCGAGGGCACCGCCGGGGTGAAACTTGGCAAAGTCGTCGGGCGTAAAACCGCGCAAAGTGAGCAACGACACGGCAAGGGCGTCGCCAAGGGTCATTTGAGCGGTGGTGCTGGTGGTGGGTGCCAGGTTGTTGGGATCGGCCTCGTGCGACACGGGCGTCCAAAGCACATAATCGGCAGCTTGCGCCAGGGCCGAATGCCGGTTGGCGGTCATGGCGATGATGGGGTTTCCGAAGTTGCGCAAGAGGGGCAGCAGCACCTTGATTTCGGGTGTTTCGCCGCTTTTGGAGAGGCAAAGCACCATATCGTCGGGACGGATCATGCCGAGGTCGCCGTGAATGGCATCTGCGGCATGGAGGAACAGGGCTGCCTGGCCGGTGGAGTTGAGGGTGGCCGCAATTTTTTGGGCTACGATGGCGCTTTTGCCTATTCCGGTGAGCACGAGTCGTCCGGTAGACGAAGCGAGGGCGCGCACACAGGCGTCAAAATCGGGTGTTTCGCCGAGGGAGTCGGCCAGGTCATTTAACGCATCCGCTTCCATGCGAATCGTTTGCCTGGCGATGGATAGTATGTCTGCCATTGGTTCCATATTAATACAAATGTAGAACTTTATTTTGTTTGCAAGCAACTAATCTTTGATTTACAAAATATTAACCGGAAGCAGAAAAATGATTTTAGCGTTTTTGTCGAAAACTTGTTTGAAAAATCAATTGCCTTTAGTTATCTTTGACGGCCTTTTGCAAATCGACTGTTTTTTTGGCGAAAAAACGCTGTTTTAGGCTTGAGGGCAATGAGTCCGGTACTTTATACAGCAGGCTAAAAAATACATTTACTTTTTTGGCAGTCTGATTTTCCTTAAAAAAACCACTATCTTACGCTTCGTAAAATGAAGACCGCCTTCCGGCAGCTTGGCTGTCGGGTACTGAAAAAATGATATTTAAGACACTATCTGAATCATGAGTGCGATTACCGCTGAACACGATTTGTTGTTAGAGAACCTGCAACGCTATTTTGGCTTCGATGCTTTTAAGGCCGATCAACATTTGATCATTCAAAGCCTGCTTGACGGGCATGACACCTTTGTGATCATGCCGACAGGAGGGGGCAAAAGCCTTTGCTATCAATTGCCTGCATTGATGTTGCCTGGTACGGCCATCATCATCAGTCCGCTTATTGCTTTGATGAAAAACCAGGTGGACAGCATCCGGGGTTATTCCAGTACCGACGAGGTGGCCCACTTCCTCAATTCGTCGCTTACCAAAGCCCAGATGAAAAAGGTGAAACAGGACATTACCGACGGCAAGACCAAATTGCTCTACGTAGCCCCCGAAACCCTGACCAAAGAGGAAAATATTGAGTACTTCCAAAATGCCGACATCTCGTTTGTGGCCGTAGACGAAGCGCACTGCATTTCAGAATGGGGGCACGATTTCAGGCCGGAATACCGCCGCATTCGCCTGATGCTCGACGCCGTAGCGCGCGATGTGCCCATCATAGCGCTGACCGCCACTGCTACCCCAAAAGTGCAGTTGGACATTCTGAAAAACCTTGATATGACGGACGACAACACCTACGTATCGTCGTTTAACCGCGAAAACCTGTTTTATGAAATTCGGCCCAAGGTCAAAAAAGACCAGACAATCCGACAGATTATTCAGGTCATTAAGGAAGAGTTTCGAGGTGAATCAGGCATCATCTATGTCCAAAACCGCAAAACAGCTGAAGACCTTGCCCAGGTGCTCAATGTAAACGACATCAAAGCAGGGCCATACCACGCAGGCCTTGATCCCAAAACGCGCTCCCGTACCCAGGATGATTTTCTGATGGAACGCATTGATGTCATCTGCGCTACCATCGCTTTTGGCATGGGCATCGACAAGCCGGATGTGCGCTTTGTCATTCACTACGACATGCCGAAGTCCATCGAAAATTATTACCAGGAAACCGGTCGCGCCGGTCGAGATGGCCTTGACGGCAAATGCATCGCCTTTTACAATTACAATGATATCCTGCGTCTGGAGAAATTTCTGCGCGACAAGCCGGTGGCAGAACGCGAGATGGGTGCGCAATTGATGCAGGAAGTGGTTGCTTACGCAGAAACCTCCTCTTGCCGCCGCCGATTCCTGTTGCATTATTTCGGTGAAAGGTATGAAGTGGAACGGTGCGGGAAAATGTGCGACAACTGCAAAAATCCAAAGGAAAAAGTAGAGGTCAAGGATAAAATCGTTCATGTGATCAACAGCATCCTGGAACTGAACGAAAATTACCTGATGAAAACGGTGGTGGATTTCATCATGGGCCGCGAAACGAAGGAGATGAAGGATTTCCGCTTCACGCAGCTCGACAGTTTTGGCATTGGCGAAGACCATGACGAGAATTTCTGGAATTCGGTGATCCGGCACGCCATGATCAACAACCTGGTGTACAAAGAAGTAGAACAATTCGGGTTGTTGAAAGTATCCAAGGAAGGCCGCGCATTCAAAGAATCGCCGCACTCCATCGGCATGACCATCAACCATAACTACGACGACTCCGATTACGATTTTGACGATGAGAAAGGCAGCACCGCCGTGCTGGATGAGCCACTGATGGCCCTGTTGAAAGACCTGCGCAGAAGCATCGCCAAGAAATACAACCTGCCGCCGTACGTCATTTTCCAGGACCCCTCGCTGGAGGAAATGGCTACACAGTATCCGATTTCGATGGACGACATGACCAAAATACAGGGCGTGTCGCTGGGCAAAGCACAAAAATATGCACAGCCTTTTCTTGATGCCATCAAGAAATACGTGGATCAAAACGAAATTGAGCGGCCGATCGACATCACCATCAAGACCGTTGCCAATAAATCCAAAACGAAGGTGGGCATCATTACGGCCATCGACCGTAAAATACCATTGGAAGACATTGCCGAATCCAACGACCTGAGCATGGAAGAACTCCTCGAAGAACTCTACATGATTGTGCAATCGGGTACCAAACTCAGCCTCGACTACTACCTCAACACCAACATCGACGAGTATGTGCGGGAGACGGTGACGGAATATTTTAAAGAAGCCGACTCCGATTCCATCGACACGGCTTTCAAAGAACTCAAAGACGACGAAATTACCTGGGAGGAAATTGAAATGATGCGGCTGAAGTTTTTATCCGATTTCGCCAACTAAACCCCTCAACTCCTCAACTCCTAAACTCCTCAACTCCTCAACTCCTTCTCACCCCCCCAGCCAGGTTTTAAACAATAGCGCCCTTTCGCGGCTCACAAACGCTTCGCCAGGCACTTCGGGTTGCAGGTCGAGTTTGAGTCGGCCGTTGAGGTGGGGGTGCACTTTTCGGATGGACTCCAAAGCCACCACCAGGCTGCGGCTCACGCGGAAAAAAGCACGCGGATTGATGAGGTCTTCCAGCTCATCGAGGGTGTGGTCTACGAAGTGTTTTTTGCCCACATGGGTATACGCCTGCGTCAGGCCGTCGGCTGAATGGAAAAAAGCGATGTCCGCACAAGGCAGGAGTTGCATATAGGCACCGGTTTTCACCAGAAACCGGTCTTTGAATGCTTCCGGCCTAAAATACCGCACAAGGGCATGCATGTCGACAGGGGGTGTAGCAGTACGCTCATCCATGCGTGCAAACGCGCGGCCGAGTTCCTCCGGATCTACCGGCTTCAGCAGGTAGTCTACGGCGTTCACTTTGAACGCCTGCACGGCATACTGGTCAAAAGCGGTGGTGAAAATGACCGGCGAAACGACTTCCACCTGATTAAAGATGTCAAAACTCATGCCGTCAGCAATCTGGATGTCCATAAACACCAGGTCTGGTGCCGGAAACGTGCGCAACCAGCGTACGGAACCTTCTACGGTGTCTAACACGTCGATGATGGTTGCTTCCGGCCTGACTGCTGTGATGAGTTTGGTGAGTTGTCGGGCGGCGGGATGTTCGTCTTCGATGAGGAGGATTTTCATGCGCTTGTTTTTTCCATGGTTAACATGGGCAACACCACGGTAAAGTACTGCTGTGAGGTAATGACCTCCACGCTGCGGTGGCTGAGGATGCGGTACCGGTCTTTGATGTTTTGAAGGCCCACGCCGGTAGAGTCCATCACCTGGTTTTTGCGTTGCAGGTTGTTGCGCACCACGAGATGGCCGTTTTCCGGGAATACTTCGATTTTGAGTGGTTTTTCGGTGGAAATGACGTTGTGTTTGATGGCGTTTTCAAACAGCATTTGCAGGGTGAGCGGCACGATGGCGGCATCGGGCATGTGGCCGTTTTTGGGCAAATCTACCCTGAGGTTGTCGCCAAATCGTTCTTTTTGCAAAAACACGTAGGCATTCAGGAAATCCAACTCATCGCGCATCGGAATGAGGCGGGTATCGCGGCTTTCGAGGATGTACCGGTAGACCTTGCTCAGGTGCTGCACAAACCGCACAGCCTTGTCGGGCTCCTCCGGTATCAAGTAAATGAGCGTGTTCAGGCTGTTGAACAAGAAATGGGGATTCACCTGGTTGCGCAGGCCTTCGAGCTGCGATTCGATATTTTGCCTGGCCAATTCGTTTTTTTCTTCCACCGCTTTTTCCAAAGCGAGGTAAAAAGACAAGGCTTCGTACACGCTGATGACCAGGGCAGCGAGCAGCAACGACGTCACAAAAATCATGAGCGGACTCTGATCGCCTCCCTCCTCCTCATGCTGTGGTACAATCAGGTCAAAAAAACTGCCCAATACAAACTTGACAACCAGGTAGATGATCACAAACGAAAACCCGATGCCCAACAACCGGCTCCCGATTTGATTGGTTGCAGGAAAACGGCATCGGAAATACTTGTACGACAAGCGGATGCCTACCCAAAACATTGCCGTATACGCAAACGACATGGGGATGCAAATGCTCAGAAAGGCAAAGTTCATTTGCTCGTATTGCTCGTAAAACAACAGAAACGAACTCAGCATGCTCGTGATGGGGTACCCCACCAGGATCACCATGCGGTCATCAAATCCGGTAATGTCTTTGAATGGTGTTTTAAGGCAAGACATTGGTTTGTGTATTTGTTGATTTGGTGATTTGTGTATTTGGTGGTTTGTGTATTTGGTTGGGCGACCATGAATACGGGCGACCACGAAAAACGGGCGACCACGAAAAATGGGCGACCACGAAAAACGGGCGACCACGAAAAATGGGCGACCACCAAAAACGGGCGACCACGAAAAATGGGCGACCACCAAAAACGGGCGACCACGAGGG
>JBMOHO010000111.1:0-10752 GCA_049317805.1 Saprospiraceae bacterium | reverse complement strand
CTGCCAACTGCATGGAAGCCGCAATGCGCTCGGCAATGCTGTCGTGCTTGAGAAAATGTTGGCCGTAAGATTTTTTTGCGCGCATTTGGATGGCCATCAGGACAGGATAATAGTCGGCAAGGTGATTGCAAACATACAAGAATTAGGATGGTTCAAAAAATATGGTCAAATTCACCCAACCATTTTGCAATGGATGGTGTCTTTACCCAAAAAAACGTTCTGCTATGAAATGTAAACTTGTACTTGTATTACTCTGCGCCGCTGTTGCGTCTTGCACCCCTTGCGCCGAGCCTGACGAAAACAATACAATTGGCATTTGCGGGGTATTTGATGTTCCTCAGTGCATCACTGAACGCATAGAGGAGTTCAAAAAACAGTCCGACGCTGCATCTGTACTGACCATTGTGAATAATGGTGAGCGGGTGTATTGGTTTCACGAAGATAACCTCACTGCCGATGACTCGGAACCGGTGTACAACGCACAGTGTGAACAGGTGTGCGACATGGATTGTGAATGCTCGGGGCCATTCACCAATTGTCCCGACGGACCGATCAGCGATTGGGGGGTCATCTGGCAAAAGTAGAAGCACTTTGTCTGCAATTTTTTACATACAAATATGGTGAACAGGTCGCATCGTGGTCTACTTTTGGCCATAAAACGACCCGCCTTATGCTTGCTCAATTGCTGACAACAACCCTCGGCCGCTTTCGCATCGTCGCTTTCGCCGAGGGCCTTTCTTACCTGATTTTACTTTTCGTGGCCATGCCGCTCAAATATGTGTTTGGCATGCCATCTGCCGTGCGCGCTTTCGGTACGGTTCATGGTGCATTGTTTGTTTTTTACATCCTGTGGGTGCTTATTTGCCACCTGGAGTACAGTTGGCCGTGGCGCAAAACGCTGTTGTTGTTGCTGGTTTCCGTTGTGCCTTTTGGCAATTTTTATGCAGACAAACATTGGCTGAGAAGCCCGAATGCCTGAACACATGCAAATACACGCCTTCCGATTGGTGCCTGGCGAGGACCTAAAAAAACAAATTGACGCCTATGTACAGCTGCACCGCATAGAAGCCGGATGGATCATGACTTGTGTCGGAAGCCTGACGCACTACCACCTGCGTTTTGCCAACCAGGAGGCAGGCGCTCGAGGCGAAGGGCATTTTGAAATCCTCAGTTTGGTGGGCACCGTCAGCATCAACGGGTTGCACCTGCACCTTTGTCAGTTCTGTCAGACCAACCGCTCTACCCGTGCCCCTTCGTCAAACCCGTTCCCGCTCAACAACAATACTCCCGGCGTTTTGCCCACTTCCAGACTACCCAGCGTGTCCTCAAAACCCAGCGCAGCCGCACCGTTCAGGGTAGCCCACAGCAGCAGCGTTTCAAAAGGCACGTAACTTTGGAAACGGGCGATGGTTTTCAGCTCTTCGAGCACACTGAGCTGCCAGTTGGACGTCAGGCTGTCGGTGCCCACGCATACCCTGGCACCCGCGTCCATAAACGCCTGGTAGTACGGCAATCGGTTTTCAATGTACAGGTTGGCATTCGGACAGGTTGCCCAGAATGTGTGGTCGCTCCAGGCATGGGCCGCCACCAGGTCATCAGCAGAGGTGAGCGTATTGTGTACAAAAAGGGTGCGTTGACGCGGGTCCAGGTGCTCCAGTGCATAATAAATGGACGACTTTCCGGTGGCTTCAAAGTCCGACAAGGAAATGCCAAAACGGCCGTAAAAGTCGATAAAGCCCCCTGCTTTGCGCAAAAAGAGTTCTTCCTCAGGCGGGGTTTCCTGGTTGTGGATGCTGACAGTGTGCAGGGCTTCTCCGTTGAAAGCGCGTATGCGGCCAAACAAACTGCGGCTGACGGTGTAAGGGGCATGAGGCACCATGGACTTGCTGCTGTTGGGCGCCAGGGCAAGCTGCTCGTAGACCGCTTGCCAATCGTCGAACGCTTTGTCCGCGCCATTGTCCTGCAAAAAATCGAACAATTCAATAAACGTGTAGTAGCGCAAACGGCCTTTCGCTTTGGCGGCAAACGTGTCCGGGGCGTTGGAAATATCACCTACCGCTACAATACCGTTGTCGAGCATCGATTGTTCTGCCTGTTGGATTGCGGCTGCAATCACTTCGCTGCTCGCTTCGCGTTGGGTGACCACGCCGGTGATGAATGGTATAAGCCCTGTACCAGTGTCTACTTTACCCAGCATGTGCGACAGCTCCAGGTGACAATGGGCGTTGACGAATCCCGGGATCAAAGCGCCTGATCGGACGTCGAGGCTCGCCGGATCATGCTGTTCGCGCGTGTCAACAGACAGAATTTTGCCATTTTCATCCACTACTACCACGCCCTGTGGAATGGGCGGTGCAGCAACGGGGTACACCATATTGGCGCTGATTTTTCGAAAGGAGCTCATGCAGTGGTCGTTTTCAGGATCGGCGTCAAAAGTAGGGCCTCCCAGGATAAAAGACAAACCTAGGCCTCTGCCTTCGCTTTTGAGGCCACCCTGGCCGCTATCCATGCCGGCACGATAAATGCGCCGAGGATGAGGTAAAAGTAGTACGACATGGAGCGCCACAGCAGCGCCACCACCATGCCGATGCCCTTGGGCACATAGTCTGATATGAAATTGGACAGTGCCAGTTCGGCGATGCCTGCACCTCCGGGAGTAGGGCTGAAATTCATCATGGTAAACATGGCTACCAAACGGGCATAAATGAAAGCCTGCGTTTGTCCGTCGACAGGCACGCTTGGCACAATGGCAATAATCAGGCAATTGATCATGATGAACTTGCTGGTCCATGCCCCCAGGGTGGCCAAAATAACAGCAAAGTGGTATCGAGGGCGCTGGCTTTTCAATTCATTTGCCGCCAGTTCAAACTCCTGCCCGACGCGGTCCAATTTGTCGGCCCAACGGCGAAACAACCGGCGCTGGGCCAGCCAGTGCATGATCTGTCGGGTGTACTGTGGACGAATGAACAACAGGAAAACCAGGAAGAGCCAATAACCCAGAATGATCAGGTAGGTAATAAAAAAAGTGCCGCTTGCCAGGCGCAGGTCGTGAAACGATTCCATGCCCGGATACAACATCGGCGGGCCATATATAGCCAGCCAGATGGGCAGGGTGAGCACAAAAAAGCCCGCGTCGCAGACCATGGTGTAAAAAACAGCGGCGGCGGTGCGTCCGGGCGACAAATTTTCTTGTGCAAGCACAAACAACATGACAATAGGGCCGCCTTTGCTGGTGGGGGTGAGCGCCGCACTAAATTCCCAAATGACGATCAACTGCATGCACTTCCACCACGTCAGATAGCCCCGGGTGATGGTGCGCAATCGCCAGGCATAAAACACATGGCGCAGCACCATGAGTAGTGCCGCAGTGGCAATCCAGGCGTAGGTGGTCGCCGACCAGTTGATGTTGCGGAAAGCTGCGGCATCAAATCGATAATAAAACAAAAAACCAACGGCTGCCACGCCCAGCAAAACGGGCAATACCATGCGGCTCAGCCGAAGCGATTGAAGCACTTTGCCACCATCGGCTTCTATGCGCGGAACAGAAGAAGGATCGTTCACCATTCTTTAATAACAACGCGTAAACCCGGATGTAAAACACAAATGCCCATAAAAAGCTGTAAACCCCCTAATTGGTTTAACAGGCGGCAAAGATACCCTCAATTTTGTGTAAGCGTGTCATCAGGAAGTCTGAAATGCAGCCATGCCGCTGCGGTCGGGCACTATTTCGTCGTCTCTTTCGACAGGAACCGGACGCACGCGGCCGCTGTCGATGTTGCCGGTAGACGCAAACGCCGATTCATCGTATTGGTACAGGCGCCATTCGCCGCCCAAAAACTCGAGCGCGGTGAGATGCTCCACCCAGTCGCCGCTGTTCATATACGTTACGGTTTGGCCGTTGTCGGCCAGCACCGTTCGGATTTGGGGTTGGTGGATGTGGCCGCACAACACGTAGTCGTAGCCTTTTTCTGCCGCCAGTTGAATGGCAATGTCTTCAAAGTCGCTGATGAATTTGACGGCACCTTTTACGCCTTGTTTGACCCGGGCTGCAAAAGAGACAGGCCCAAGTCCCAGGTTGCGACGGACCCAGTTAACATTGCGGTTGAGGCGGATCAGCAAATCGTACCCTTCGCCTCCGAGGCGGGCCAGCCACCGCGCGCGCTGCACACTGGCGTCAAACACGTCACCGTGAAACACCCAATGGGTTTTCCCGTCTACCTGAAAAACCAGTTTGTTGCGCAGGTGTACGATGCCAAAAGACATTTCACCAAATTTGCGCAGCAGGTCATCGTGGTTGCCGGTCAGGTAGTACACCTTGGTGCCGTCTACGGCCATTTTAAGGATGCGGCGCACCACCTCAAGGTGTTCCTTGGGGAAATAGCTTTTTTTGAAATACCAAATGTCGAAAATATCACCGTTCAAAACCAGTGTACGGGGATGAATACTTTTCAGGTAATTAAGGAGTTCCTGGGCATGACATCCGTACGTACCAAGGTGGATGTCGGAGAGCACAACAATGTCAAGTTCACGTTTCATGGCGCGTATGCGAAGGCAAGCGATTATGAGTCAATACAGTATGAATCATTGGTGCAAAGGTACCCCCGCCACACGATCGATGTGTTAACGCAACATGAAGTTAATATTATTTTAGTGAAGATGCGGTATCAGGGCCGTTCCTGTTCCTCTATTCTATGTTTTATACGTGCCCATAATTCGGTGGGCGGACTTTTTCTCTTTAGCCGATTGTTTAGAAAGTCTTTAAATGATTTTTCTTCAGAAAATGAAGCGAGGGTTGGTTCGGGCGTATCCAGAGTGGGTACTGGCGCCGGTTGATCATTATACAGTACTTGTGCGTGATCGCCGTTGACCACGGGATAATTCTGATTTCCTTGTTGCGAAATTGGGCCTTTCATGGCAAATTCGTTTTGTGTCACCTCGCAGTACCATCTCCAACAGCCGCTGTCATGTACAAGCATAGAGGGGGTGCGCATGCCTGGTATGCTGCGGTTGCCGGCCGCGGGCACACTAAACAGGATCGCACAACTTGATTGCGCCTTCTGTATGCTGGTCAATACTACAGGGGTGTTGCTTCGAACGCAATTCGGAAGCTGGACAATGGTGGCGTAGTGACGGGTGAGTGAAGTCAAGGGTATGCTTCGTTGAGAAAAGTGAAGTTAAAAAAAAGAAGGTTTACCATGTGCAACTGTAGCTGCTTTGGTAAACCTTGAGATGTTGTTAGGCGGTCATGCGGTGGTCATCAGACTTCCCCCGGTCAATAATGCCCTGCGACAGGGCATAAGCGTACAGCTTGCGCTTCAGGATGCCGCGCCCGCGGTTTAAACGCGAACGTACGGTGCCAATGGGGATTTCTACGATGGCCGCAATTTCCTCATAAGTAAAGTCTTCGAGGTAGAGCAGCACGATGATGCGCTGGTCTTTGCTCAGGCTGCCCAGGGCGAAGGTGATCTCGTCGCCCATCAACTTTCCATGAAATTCTTCATGCAAGTTGTGAAAAGCAGGCTGCACAATGTCGTCTTCATTATGGTTGGCCACCACTTCGTCAAAATCGGTCGTCTTCGGTTTGCGCAAACCCGCACGGTAACCGTTGATGAACGCGTGACGGCAAATGGTGTACAACCACGCCTTGGCATTGGAACCCGGCTCATAACTGCCGATGCTGTTCCATGCTTTGAGAAATGTTTCCTGCACCAGGTCTTCGGCCATAGTGCCGTCGTTGGTGAGGCGGTAGGCAAACGCGTACAGCGCTCCGAAATGGGCATGCAATTCCCGCTCGAAGATGCTCATACGGCGCTCGTATTCCGACTCGCCGATTTTGTAAGTAATCGTTGCCATGAGAAAATAGAGTAGTCAAAACGCTAAACGCATGCACCTCGACAAAAAGTTCCACCTTGTCAAAAAAAAATTACCTTTTTTTGAAATGTTTGTGTAAAACTTCCTGCGCATGCTCAAAAATCAAACCATTGGCCGCCACCAACTCGCCGTCGAACAAATAATCCTTGCCACTGCCAAAATCACCCACCTGTCCGCCGGCCTCTTGCACCAGCAACGCGCCACCGGCAATGTCCCATGGACTGAGGCCATACTCGAAAAACATGTCGTATTGCCCTGTAGCCACATACGCCAGGTCCAATGCCGCAGCGCCAAATCGGCGTACCCCCCGAGATTCATTCGTAAACGCCTTCAACGCGCCAAAATAGTCGTCGGCCCGGTCAAAGGCGTTGTACGGAAATCCTGTGGCCACCAAACAGCCGCTCATGGACGCCCTTTCCGAAACCCGGATGGGCCGCTCGTCGCAAAATGCCCCACCCCCTGCCCAGGCGTAGTACTGTTGGTTCAAGGGTACGTGCTGCACCACGCCCACCAGCAGGTCATTGCCCGAACGCAAGCCCACGCTCACCGCGTAATGCGGCAAATTGAACAGGAAATTGGTGGTGCCATCCAGCGGATCTATGATCCACTGCAAGGGAGCGTTGGTTTGCGCTACCGTTTCCTCTTCAGTCAGAAAGGCCGCCTCGGGCAACAACAGCCCCAGTGCCTCTACCAGTATTTCCTCGGCGCCTCGGTCTACGTAACTGACTAATCCGTTCAGAAATTTTTCTTCAATTTGCCCGGGCTGCACCTTGCCCGCTTCTCCGCGGATAAAATCGGCTGCTTTTTGTACGGCCACGCGGGTGTGTTTGGTCAATTGTACCAGTTCTGTGTTGTTCATGTGGTTTGGGTTGTGTATTGGATTTATTTTCCGGCGCTTTGTCCCTGGCTAATGATGCCAATGCTTTTTCCGCGCAGGTTGGCACCCAAAAACGGCGTATTTCGGGAGCGGGAGCGCAACATATCTGGCTGCAAAACCCACGACAAACTCGGATCGAATACCGTGAGCTCTGCTTTGGTACCTTCCCGGATTTCCGGGGCCGACAAGCCAAGTATCTGCCGCGGCGCTTCGGCCCACGCGCGCACCAGGGTGGGCCAACCCAGCGGCGCTGCCAGGTGCATACAGCTCAACGTCAAGGCCGTTTCCAGTGCAATCATGCCGAATTCGGCGTACGGAAACTCTACGTTTTTGACTTCTTCATCCAAGGGGGTATGGTTGCTGCAAAGGCAGTCTATCGTTCCGTCGGCTAAACCCTCCACCAGGGCTGCCCGATCAGTTTCGCTGCGCAGTGGCGGCATGAGCTTCCAGTTGGAGTCAAAATCGTGGAGTTGCTCGTCTGTAAAACACACATTGGCCACGGTAGTTGAGCAACTCAGTTGCAAGCCCGCGGCTTTGGCCCGGCGCACCAGTTCTACGCCTGTAGCGGTACTCACCCCGTACAAATGCAGGCGTCCGCCAGCATAGCGCAACAAACTCAGGTCGCGTTGTATAGCCAACTCTTCCGCCAACGCCGGTATGCCGCGCAGGCCCAGTTGGGTGCTGAGCAGGCCCTCGTGCATTTGTCCGCCATGCGCCAGCGCAGCGTCCATAGGCTGGTCAATCACCAAGCCTTGAAAGGCTTCCGTGTATTGCAGGGCACGCAGCAAGAGGCCGGCGTCGGGCAGGCCGCGTGGGCCGTCGGCAAAGGCTACAGCGCCAGCCGCGTGCATGTCATACAGTTCGGCCATGTCTTTGCCATCTGTGTGCACCGAAACGGCACCCAGCGGATACACGGCCACCGAATGTCCTACCGACTTGTTTTTCAAATACAGGACTTCAGATTTGGCATGGATAGCCGGATGGGTGTTGGGGTAGGGCGCCACCGCCGTAAAGCCGCCGACGGCAGCGGCATCCAAGGCAGTGTGCAAGTCTTCCCGGTGTTCCAGGCCCGGGTCGCCGGTTTGGGTGCCCAGGTCAAACCAGCCTGCGGACACATGCAGGTCGGGGCTTTCCCAAACGTCTGTGCCGCCGGGTACAGGCAAGCCGCTTCCGATGCGCTGGATGAGGCCGTCCTCAACCAGCACATCCAGGGGTTCAGAGATACGATCGCCCTGCACGATGCGGGCGCGTTGGATCAATATGCGCATGCACGCAAAGGTAGCAGTTTTGAGCGGCCGGAACACAAACGCTTAAAAACGCCGGTACCAATAGTTGTTTTTCACCAGCCAGCCTGTTTCGGTGCGGTAATAATCGGTACCAGCCTCCCGGATGAGCAGTTCGTCCAACTCAAAAGGCAGGTTCGAGTCGGCGCGGAACAGGGTTAATCGATAGGGTTCCTTGTCTTGTGCAGCCCGGAAAGGGATTTCAAACAGGGCCCAGTCGTTCACAATTGCTTTTACAAAAGGCCGAACAAGGTGTTCTTCCACGGGTTTGTCGCCATTTTGGATCAAAAAATGGTGTTGCAAGCCCTGGTCACGGTTGGCATATAACCAAAAACTGACGACGTACATGCCCGTATCCAGGCGGCCTTCCCACAACACAAAAGGCTGGCTCAGCCGTCCTTGCGCTGCGCCGCCGCCCTGGAAACTGCGTCCGCCTTCAAGGGAATTAAAAGACTCGTAAGCGACTGGCGGCTTCCCTTTTCGGTTTTTCCAGTCGCTGTTGGCCGGATAAGGCAGCCTTCGGATTTCCTGAAGCAGTTTGTCTTGTTCGTTTTGCACGGCCGACCGAATGCTGTCGGGCATCAGCGCCATCATGGTGAGGTTGCTGTCGGTGCGCAACGGCAGGGCGCTCCGCACCAAATGAGGAGCTTGTGTTTGGAGTTGCAACAGGTTTTGGCTGCGGAAAACCAGCAGCACCGGCTTGTCATTTGGAAATTCGTTGAGTACCGACGGGAAATCGCAAGGCACCAGGCTCAACTGCAACAGGGGCAACATTTCGGCGGCCGACGGCTTAAACTGGTACATGCCCATGTCGGGGAGGCCGTGCACCAAACTCAGGTGGCGTACCGACCGGTAAAAATAAGGGTCGGGTTGGGCGCTGGTATCGGCCGGTGAGGCGTGGTAGTACGGCAAGGGCAGGATGGCCTGGTATTGGTCAGCGCCGCCCGGAATACCTGTGGGTGCTGCCTGTTCCAGGTTGGGGCCTGGCCGTACCTTGACCCAGTTTTGCCAAAAAATGGCTTCTACACTCAATACGGTCAGCGGCAGAAGCATCAAGCTCACCCCCAGCCATTTGAGCCGCTCCGGCATTTGTCCAGCCAATTTCCAACACAAATACACGCCAGAAATGTTGGCCATATAATAATAAGCCCAGGCGAGGTGCGCTGGCCGCCGCAGGCCGCGCAACGGTCCGGAAACATCCCACAACCAGCGAAATCCGGGCAAAGCCGCCAAATTGAGCGACAGCAGCAGCAACAGACCTCCTGAAAACAAGCTGGCCAACAGAAATGGCTCATTCAGCGCATGAACGAAATCAGTCTTTTTGATTTTTTTGAACGGCCGGAACAACTGGAAAAAAATCCACAAGGTGAACAGCCCGGCGGTGATGCCCATGTATGCCTGCGGTACGGGTCCGCGGTGTTTGACAAAATCGGGCGGCAAAAACAAGCCCGCCAGGGTGCTTCTGTTTTGACGAAAAGTTTCCAGTTCCACAGGGCGGTCTACGGCGTAATCAGACCAGTGATACCACATATGCAGTGTGACGTAAGGCAGCAGCAACATGGCCACCAAATGCAACGCCCTCGGGTAAAACCGCTTCCATGCAGGCCGTTGCAACCAGTGCCACATGGTGTAACCCGATAAAAACAGCGCCAGCCCCCAAAAATAAAACCCGTTTATCTGTGTAGCAGCCCACACCCCTATGCCGATAGACAGGCTCAGGTAGCGACGCGTCAGGCTGTTTTCAAAAAGACCGATTAGCCACAAGATCATGGGGAAAATAAAAGGCGTGGCCAGGCCCAGTTCTCCCTGAAGGTGTTCGTGTTGGGGCGATAAAAAAGTGATGCCCAACGCCGCCCACACCGATATCCATACCGGCGTGTGCAGTTGCCGGAAAATCAGGTATATAAATCCCGAACCCAGATATATCGACAGCAAGGCAAAAATGTTCAGCATGCCCGCCGTTTGGCCGTCTATGGGTACAACAACTCGGTGGACAAGCTGTAAAAAACTGCTTATCAGCGACTCATTGTCGGTAAACGCTATGTGCTCGCCAAAAGGATAATTTTGTCCGTTGAAATGCACCATATCCGTGTCGCGCTGCACATGCCAGGCTGTATTCATGTACTGGCTTATGCCCTCGGTGCTTTGGTTCAGGTATACGCCGTTGGGATCCATTAGCCATTCTCGGTGCCAAAACAGCAACAAGAGCAGACACAATATCCAAACCACGACTAAACCGCCCGCAGTAAGGAGCGATTGCCGCGCGTAATTGGAAGGTAAATTTTGAGTAGCAGGGTTCAATGGCTCTGATTGTGTGGGCGAAAATACCCGTTTTAGCCCGAATGATCTGCATTTGTCGAATTCAACGGCAACTGTTTTCTTTTCCCTTTGACTACCTTTGCCCGCAACGAATTCGAAACTACCCGATGTATCCTGACCTTTCGTACCTTTTTCATGCCCTGTTTGGCACGCCTGTCGACAATTGGCTGTCTATTTTCAAAACTTTAGGCTTTTTTCTCGCCATTGCTTTTTTGGTTGCCGCGCTTGTTTTTTATCAGGAGCTGAAACGCAAAGCCCGTGAAGGTTTTTACAAACCGACGACCGTGCGGCGCACATACGGCTTGCCGGCAAGCACCACAGACATTGCCATCAACCTGCTCGTCGGTTTGCTGGCTGGCGGAAAAGCAGGATATGCCTGGAACCACTACAATGCGTTTCGCA
>JBMOHO010000110.1:0-10838 GCA_049317805.1 Saprospiraceae bacterium | reverse complement strand
CAATGCTGCTGTTACCCTAAACGGCACCGGCAACGCCAACGGCACACCATTTACTTACCTGTGGAACGGGCCGGGCATCACACCAGCCAACCAAACCTTAGCCAATCCAACGGTCAACATAGCAGGTAATTACGTACTCCGGGTGACCAACACCCTCAACGGATGCAACCTGACCGACACCGTTGTAGTGGATCTGAACGTACAGCCCCCCAATGCCGTTGCAGGCCCTGATTTCACCCTGACCTGTGTGGTCACCAGCGTTCAGTTCAACAGTGCGGGCTCAAGCAATGGTGCTGGTTTTACAGCCTTGTGGACTGGCCCTGACATCAATCCCGCCAACCAAAACCAGTATAACCCCGTTGTCGATCAGCCGGGTACATATACCATACAAATCACCAATTCGGTAAACGGTTGCACCACCACCGATAATTTGATTGTTGGATCAGACATAGCCGCTCCCACAGCAGATGCAGGCACCGATATGATCCTGACTTGCTCTACACCCGGAGGCATTGTGCTAAACGGCTCTGGGTCGCCTGCCAACATTGAATATTTCTGGAGCGGCCCCGGCATAGATGCCAACAATGAAACGCAGCAAACACCCACCGTGACACAACCCGGCCCATATACCCTGCAGGTGACCAATACGGCAAACGGTTGCACGGACTTGGACGAGGTAGACGTTTTCCAGGATGCCAATTTACCCATTGCTGACGCAGGTGTGGACCTTACCCTGACTTGTTTGGTCAGTTCGGTTGATCTTGACGGCAGTGGCTCTACAATTGGCCCCGACATCACGTACCTCTGGACTGGCCCCGGCATCACCGCTGCCAACGAAACGCAGCAAAGTCCTCAAGGTATTTCTCTCCCCGGTACCTATGGGCTGACCATTACCAATACGAGTAACAATTGTGTCAATACCGACATATTGGTGGTGGATATAGATACCCTGGCACCCAACGCCGACGCCGGTGCCGATCTGGTGCTCAACTGTTTCAACGGTGCAACGGACACCTTGCGTGCGGTGGCGTCTGACACAGGTCCGAATTTCAACTTGCTGTGGAGCGGCCCGGGCATCACCCCGGCAACCCAAAACCTGCCCGAGGCGGAAGTTAATTTACCCGGTGTGTATACGGTACTGGTAACCAACCTGCAAACACAATGCACCGCCACTGCCTCTACATCAGTGACCGAAGACCTTGCACCCCCAACAGCTGATGCCGGCACCGATCAGGTGATTGATTGTGTAGTCACCAGCAGCATCATCGGCGGCAGCTCTTCAACAGGGTCGGAAATAATTTACCTGTGGACGGGACCCGACATCAATCCCGCCAACGAATCTCTGGCGACCCCGGTGGTCAGCATTGATGGTGTATACGACTTGCTGGTTACAGACCTCAACAACGGCTGTATTGCCCTTGATCAGGTAGAAGTGGTTTCCAACGCGGTGTTCCCCACTACAGCAGCGGGCCCCGATGGCATAATCAATTGCAACGATGCCACATACGCTTTAAATGCCTCCGCCTCGTCCAATGGCCCCGAATTTCAGTTGACCTGGCAGGGCCCGGGCATCAACGCCGGCAACCAAAATGACCCCAATGCAAGTGTTGATCAAGCAGGCGTGTATGTGGCAACCGTCATCAACACCGGGAACAGTTGTGCTACCTCCGACACAGTTATCGTAGCCCTCGATGTGACACCACCAGTGGCCAATGCAGGAGCAAACCACATCATCAATTGTGTTAAAACAGACGCCGTTTTAGATGGAAGTGGTTCGTCTGCAGGTGCGGCGTTTACCTATTTCTGGAGCGGGCTTGGCGTACAGCCCGGTACCGAAACCCAGCAATCGCCAGTGGTTACGGTAGCCGACACTTACAGCCTCGTGGTCACCAACAACAACAATGGCTGCACCGCCCTCGCTCAAGTAACGGTAGTGGTGGACAATACCCCGCCAAACGCCTCTGCTGGTGCCGACATCACACTCACCTGCCAGGAGAATAGTAAGCCCATTGATGACTCCGGCTCTACTTCCGGAACTGGCATTACGTACACCTGGGATGGCCCCGGCATCAATGGCAACAACTTTAACCAGCAAAACCCGATGGTGGCCGATTCCGGCTTGTATGTGGTTACCGTTACCAATACGACAAACAGTTGTACCGCTTCAGACGAGGTATATGTAGCGCTGGACGCCGACTACCCGCTCACGGAAGCAGGCCCCGATAGAACCATCACCTGCATAGCCGACACCGTTCAATTAGACGGCAGCATGTCGGCCACTGGCCCCGGCATCACCATGGAATGGTCTGGCGGATCCATCGTGCAGGGCGAACAATTTGGCATGACGCCCAGGGTGTACGCACCAGGACAGTATACCTTGACGGTGACCAACGCCAACAATGGTTGCAGCAACACCGACTTTGTAAATGTTGCAGAAGATATATTTGCGCCCATTGCCGACGCGGGTGCCGATCAGGTAATCACATGCAGCACCACCTCGGGTGTCGTCATCAGCGCAGCCAATTCTGATACTGGTATCGGGTTTAACATCCTTTGGGCTGGTCCCGACATCAATGCCGGCAACCAAAACACCATTGAACCCATAGTCTCCCTGCCCGGCACCTACACCGTTATTGTTACCAAAGCGGGCAACGGATGCATCAGCACCGATTCGGTCGTTGTCAGCCTGTCGCAAGACTTGCCTGTGGCCGATGCAGGTAACGATCAAACCCTGAGTTGTGCTGTGCTGGCCGTATTGCTCGACGCAAGCGCTTCTACTCCTGCAGGACTGTTGGACTACGCCTGGTCGGGCCCAGACATCAATACAAACAACCAAAACAGTGTCAATCCGGAAGTCACACTACCTGGTGCCTACACCCTCACCGTCACCAACACCTCCACCGGTTGCACCACGGTGGATGGGGTAAACGTACAGTTGGACAATGCGCTGCCACAGTTGACCCTTACCGGCGACACCATTGACTGCACCAGTCCACTCGGCGCACTCTCCGTGAGCAGCAGTCTGTCGGGCACCAGCTTTGTCTGGACGGGCCCCGGCATCGACTTGTCCAATCAAACCCTCGATCAACTGCTGGTGGACGAGCCGGGTGTGTACATCGCAACCGGTACGGCCCCCAACGGATGCCAAAGCAGCGAGGCCATTAACATAGGAATAGATGCCAACGTACCCCAAGGGGCGGCTGAAGGCACCATACTCAATTGTGCCAACAACGGATTCAACACCATCGGCGCCGAAATATTTACCGCAGGGGCAACGGGTGCCTGGTCGGGGCCCAACGGATTTACCTCTGATAGCCTGATTATTGGCGTTACACAACCGGGGATGTACGTGTTTACCATCACGTCGGTCAACGGCTGCTCCAAAACCCTGGAGGCCGACGTCATTGGCAACTTTACGCCACCACTGGTATCGGCTAATGCGCCGACTTTACTGGATTGCAATACAACATCCATGACATTGAGCTCGGTTGGCACGTCGACTGGACCAAATTTCAGTTATGCCTGGACAACCGCCGACGGCAATATTGTTTCGGGAGCCAATACGACCAGCCCGACCGTTGATCAACCCGGAACGTACAATTTTATAGTCACCAATTTGCTAAACGGGTGCAAAGACAGCACCAACGTCTTGGTGGAGTATGATCCTTCTGTGCCCACAGCATTCGAATTGGACGTACAAAACATCAATTGTACAGGCGACGAAGACGGACACATCATCGTACTTGGGGTAGACGGTGGAACACAACCTTTTGTATACACCTTGAATGGAGTCCCTGCCAATGTCGGTGTTTTTGAAAACCTGGGCAACGACGATTACCTGCTGAGCCTTCAGGATGCCAATGGCTGCTTGTTAGATACCTTGATCAGCATTTCCGAGCCTGGACAGTTGGCGGTTGAACTCGGCCCCGATCAGGAAATCCAGATGGGCGAGTCGGTTACGGTGGAAGCTTTAGTGGCATTTACCACACCCCTGGCCTCCGTCACGTGGTTGCCTGCAGCGCCTTGCGATACTACTTGCTTACAGTATACCCACCAGCCGCTTACTTCTTACATCCAAAACATTGAATTGGTGGATATCAACGGCTGCACCGTGACCGACCGTTTAACCGTCATTGTCAAGAAGGAGCGTTTGGTGTACGTGCCCAACGTGTTCAATCCGGACAGCAATTTCCCGGACAACAACACCCTGCAGATCTTTGCCGGAACCGGCGTAACCCGCATCGTCACATGGCATATTTTTGACCGTTGGGGGGGCATGGTGCATCAGGTAGACAATTTCTTGCCCGGCGACCCAAGTGCTGCGTGGGACGGCAATTTGAACGGCGAGATAAGCGACAACGATGTGTACGTCTGGTTTGCTGAAATTGAGTTTATTGACGGGGAAATTATTCAGTTTAATGGCGATGTAACTTTGATTCGGTAATACCGGTCAGTGCGGTTATGCATTGGGATTGTTTTTCTGGGCTGCGGTGGTTTTTATCCTTCATTGCAATTCGCGTAAAACAATCCCATTTTTAACGTTGTTTTGTGCTGAATAACTACGACTCAGCATGAAATCTACTCCAAATACGGCCTTTGAGGTACGCCAACCATTGATCCTTGCTGCTGTAATGGCTGTGGGTATGTTTATTGGGCAGCAATTGCCCCGATACAACGCGCATTTTTCATACTCGGCTGGCGACCGTCAGTCTATAAAAGCATCCGGCTCTTTAGATGAAGTGCTGCGATTCATAGAGTCGAAATACGTAGACTCCATAGACACCGACTTCCTGCACAACCAGGCGATTGAGCAGTTGCTGGCCCAGTTGGATCCGCACTCGGTGTACATTTCGCCCGAGGAACTGCGCGCCGTACAGGAAGACATGAGCGGCAATTTTGAGGGCATTGGTGTGGAATTTCTGATGTTGGAAGACACCATACAGGTGGTTTCACCCCTGTCTGGCGGCCCGTCCGAAACAGCGGGCATCATGGCGGGCGATAAAATTGTGACCATAAACGATACCGCAGTAGCTGGCGTAGGCCTGGAAACCGGTGCCATTTACGGCAAACTGCGCGGTCCCAAAGGCACACAAGTTCGGCTGGGCGTAAAACGCGGTATGGAGGCTGCCCTGCGCCAGTTTACCGTAACCCGTGACGTCATTCCGGTCAACAGTGTAGACATCGCCTACATGCTCGATCAAAACACCGGGTACATCAAAATAAACCGGTTCACCGCCCGTACCCACCAGGAATTTATGGAGGGCCTCACGCGTTTGGTGGAACAGGAAAACATGAAAAACGTCATCCTTGACCTGCGCGGCAACCCCGGCGGCTACCTCAACGAGGCCACCGATATGCTCAGCCAGCTTTTTCCGGAAGATAAACTCCTTGTGTATACCGAAGGCCGCACCGAGGAACGGCGCGACTACAAGAGCAACGGTCGGGCGCGCTTCGACATCCAGCACATTGCCGTGCTCGTCGATGAAGGCTCGGCCTCAGCCAGCGAAATCATGGCCGGTGCCATTCAGGACCACGACCGCGGTTGGGTGGTGGGTCGGCGCACCTACGGCAAGGGCCTCGTGCAGGAGCAGTTTCCGCTGCGCAACGGCGGTGCCCTCCGCCTCACTGTGGCCCGCTACTATACCCCCAGCGGCCGCAGCATACAGCGCACCTACAGCAGCCGCGAAGACTACGAAAAAGACCCGCAGCAACGGCTGAAAAACGGAGAACTGTCGGGCGAAACCAGCATCCCGGTGGTAGACAGCACCGCTTATTACACCGGTATGGGCCGCCTGGTGTACGCCCACGGCGGCATCATGCCCGACGTATTTGTACCCATAGACACCTCGTACATGAATCCGTACTACCTCAGCGTGCGCCAGCACCTGTCCCAGTTTGCCGCCCGGTGGATGGAAGATCGCCCGCGCACAGATTTTCCGGAAAACCTGACTGCATTTAGGCGCAACTGGACGCCCGATGAGCAAACCTTAGCGGCACTCGTCCAATACGCCGAACAGGAAGGTGTGCCGCGCAACGACGCTCAATTGGCCTCTTGCAAACGCGAACTCCAACTCCAATTGAAAGCCCGCGTGGCCAAAATGCTGTTTCAAAACGAAGGCCAATACAGTGTACTGAACGACGATGATCCGGCCGTGGAAAAAGCGCTGCAGCTGTTGCGCGATGGGGCACCGCTGGTGAAACGATAAAAGGACATCAACGGAAAGTTGTTGTTACGCAGAAAACAGCACACCCATATCAAGGTTATGGTCTACTACGCCGATGCTGTGTTCATTGGCCTTTACGCCGAAGGTCGTGAGCAAAGAAATAAAGAGGTGTTTATTGGTCTTGATTTTTTCTCGAAATAGCTCACGCCTTTCTCGCAACAGTGCAGCATCGGCGGCATCGAGCGAGGTTGCAGCCTGATAAAACTTAAACTCAAACAGGTTTATGGTCTGGTCTTTTCGGTCAAGCACAAGATCGATTTGAAAACCCGGTTCCGTTTTACTGCCCCTCCATTCATAAGCGGTAGCTTCGGCATAAATACCTGAAATACCGAGCGCTTTTTTAATTTGAGGCACGTGCTTGAGGCATATACTCTCAAAAGCGTAGCCACACCACGCTTTAAAGGCAGGGGTCTGGCTGAGGGTTTGCCACCACTCCGTGCCGTACCAGTTTTGTTTTTCCATGAAGGTCAGGTAAAAAAGGGAGTACTCATCTGTCAAGCGATAAAACACATCGCGTTTTAATTTTCCAAAGGGGTAATACGCCGTAATGAAGCCTGAAAAAGTCAATTCCTGTAAAAACTTTGTTGTTGCGCCGCCATCAGATAATCCGGTGTTGTCCAGAAGCATTTTTCGAGACATGCCCTTGCGTTTTTGGGCCAAGGCCCGAATAATTTTGATGTGCTGGTGGGCATTATCGAACAGCGCCGGGTAGAGGTTGTCAAATTCAGTGCTCATAGTGCCTGGTGTAAAACACAGCTTACCAATATTCTCCACAGCACTTTTGCCCGGGTTTATTTCCTTTAGATAATGCGGAATACCTCCAAAAACCATGTACAACAGCAAAATTTGATACCGTTCCAAGTGAACCCCCAGGCTTTGAAGGTATAACTCTGTTTCGTACAGTGTAAAAGGTTTTAGTTCGACGCGACGGGTGATGCGGTTGTGCAGCCCTCCCCGATCGTTGACGACTTGCTCAATGATCCAAGAAGCGGCGGAGCCACAGATCACCACCACCACGTTTTCGTTGGCACACCAACTGTTCCAAAACATACTAAAAGCCGCAACAAAGCCCGATTTTTGTGTGTCAAACCACGGGAGTTCGTCTAGGAAAATAACTTTTTTTTCTTGAAATGGCTGTTTTTCGAGTGCCATAATCAGCAAATGAAATGCGTCCATCCAGTTTTTGGGCTTCAGTGTTAACTTGCCGTCGTAAAAATTTTTGTTGATGCGGAAAGCAAAATCCTGAAGTTGCTCTTTTTTGTTGGCATGCTGGATACCTATGGCTTCGAAAACAATCCGATCCTGATATACTTGTTTTATGAGAAATGTCTTCCCTACCCTCCTCCTGCCCACTACTGCCACAAGCTCCGGATCCGAAGAAGTTAATGCCTCCAGCATCAATTGTTTTTCGGCTACCCTGCCAACTAAAACCCGATTCATAATGTCTAAATTTTTGCAAAATTACAGCGAAAAATCATAAAATGCAAACAAAAGTACATTCCGTTGATTATTAACTATTTAGAATCGGATATCATTAAATTTTCCGCTGTAACACATTTAAAAAGTACGGTTACAGCGGAAAATAATGACAAATCATAGCCTGGCTCATCGCCTCAAAACAGGCTTTCATCATCGCGCAGACCAACTACGGCATCAACCCCAACGCCGCCCACATCTTCCAGTACAAATCCGTGTTCTCGTACACGCCCGTAAAAGACTCCGCACCTGGCCCGTAGGCAAACACCGGCACCATAGCCGCTGTATGTTGGCGTTCGGTGAACCGCGCCTTGATCTCGCGGGGGGTGTCGCCCTGCCCAATGGCCAAGCCTGCGCATTCATGATCACCCGTGACCAACACAAGCGTATTGCCGTCGGTAGCGGCGTAATCCAGCACTTTCTGGATGGTTTTATCAAAATCCAGGAGTTCATCCCGCAACCACCGTTCATTGTTGGCATGCAAGGCCCAATCGATCTGACTGCCTTCTACCACAAGGAAAAAGCCCTGATCGCTGCGGCGCTTCAGGAAAGGCAGCACCGATTCCACGGCATCCGGCAGGTATTCACGCCCGTCGGTAGCCGAGCTGGGTTCGGCAGTAGCGGTAAAAAGAAAAAAAGGTGCGGAGCCGTCCATGGGCATTTTGCGAAACGACACGCCATTGTCCACTGCATATCCCCGCTGCTCCAGAGAGTCGCGCAGGTGTTGCCATTTGCCATGGGGCGCAAACGCTTCTGCGCCGCCGCCGACAAAACAATCGAGCTTTGTGCAGAGGTAGTCTTCGGCAATGTACTCCGTGAGTGCCCTGATTTCCTGGTGCGCAATGAACGATGCAGGTGTAGCATGCGTGGCCGAACAGGTCGTCACCATGCCTGTAGCCCAGCCTTTATCGTCCAGCGACTCCAGGATGGTGGTGCAGGGCAGGGTGTCGGGGCCCATACCCACCACCGTATTATCGGTTTTGATGCCGCAGGAAAAGGCCGTGGCACCGGCAGCAGAATCGGTCACCAAATCGTTGTGGGCGTGGCTTTTGTGAAAGCCCACCACTGGAAAACGCTGGTAAGCACTGGCCTCCTCACCAGTCCAGTACATGGAGGCCGTTACCTGCGACAGCGCCAAGCCGTCGCCAATGAGCAACACGATGTTTTGGGCACGACCTGGCTGCCCCAACAAGCAGCATGGGAGCAGGAGATACAGCACGAAACAGGAAAGCGGTCGGTATTGCTTCAAAGAATGTATGGGAAAAGAAGGCATTAAAGCTACAAATATACGGCTTTTGGCCAATACCAACATTTAAAATTCACCTTGCAGGAGTCCATCTACCATGGTCAGCCGCCGGTCTGATAATTCCGCGAGTTCCAGGTTGTGGGTCACGATGACAAAAGTCTGGTTGTAATCGTCGCGCAATTGGCGGATCAGGCGGTGCATGTCTTGAGAGGCGCCGCTGTCGAGGTTACCCGTGGGCTCGTCGGCAAAGATCACATCCGGCTGGTTCACGAGGGCGCGGGCTATGGCCACGCGTTGCTGTTCGCCCCCGCTGAGTTGGGCGGGCTTGTGGGTGAGGCGCTCGGCGAGGCCCAGGTAATCGAGCAGTTCCGTGGCCCGTTTCTGCACCGCTGTGTCGGGCTGGCCAGCGATGTATCCGGGCAAGCATACATTTTCAAGTGCCGAAAACTCGGGCAACAGGTGGTGAAACTGAAAGACAAACCCGATGCGCCGGTTCCGAAAATCGGCCAACTGCCGGTTGTTCAGGCGCTGCACAGCCGTGTCGGCAATGTACACCTCCCCTTCTTCGGCCTGGTCAAGCGTGCCCAGGATGTGCAGCAAGGTGCTTTTGCCGGCACCCGACTTGCCGATGATGCTCACGATTTCGCCCCGGGCTACCGAAATATCGACACCCTTGAGGATGTCCAACTGCCCAAAACGCTTGTGTATATTTGTTGCGCGCAATACCATTAGGCAAAGGTAGGGAAAATGCGGATTGTGGAATGCGGAATGCGGAATGTAGAAAAATTGGTTGATCGGCACCCCTTTCACCACCACTGCTTATGCCTTCAACAGTGTGCCCAATTTTACGCCCGACGACGCTCGCAATTGAATATTCCCTATTTTTGTCGAAGCATTCTCCTGTCCCATGAAAAAACTCCCCATCGGCATACAAACCTTTAGCAAAATCAGGGAAGAGGACTACCTGTACGTAGACAAGACGGAGCAGATACACCGGCTCATCACGTCCGGGGCTTATTACTTCCTCTCCCGCCCACGGCGCTTCGGCAAGTCGCTGACCCTGTCCACCATTAAGGAAATCTACGAGGGCAACAAGGCGCTTTTTGATGGCCTGTGGATCGAAAACAAGTGGGACTGGAGCCAGGTGCGGCCGGTGGTGCACATCCAGTTCAACAGCATCGGCTATTTCAGCAATGGCCTGGAAAATGCACTGAACAGCGCATTGTTGAAAGAGGCCACACGGCATGGCGTTGAATTGACAGAAAACAGCTACGACCAGCGCTTCCTGGAACTGCTCGAAAAATTAGCGGCAGCCAAGGGCAAAGTCGTGCTGCTCATCGATGAGTATGACAAACCGCTGATCGATTATTTGGAAAAAGACCAACTGCCCACCGCCTTCGAGCACCAGCGCATCCTCAAAAATTTTTACAGCATCATCAAAAGCGCCGACCCCTACCTCGAGTTTCTGCTCATCACCGGGGTGTCGAAGTTCAGCAAGGTGAGCGTGTTCAGCGATTTGAACAACCTGAACGACATCACGCTGAATCCGCGTCACGCCACGCTGGTGGGCTACACCCAATCGGAGTTGGAAGCGTGTTTTCAGGAATGGATACAAAACACCCTGCAGGAGATGCCCGGGGCCACCGCCGCCTCTTTGCTGGCACAAATTAAAGACTGGTACAACGGCTACACCTGGAACGGCCGCGACTACGTCTATAACCCCTTTTCTGTACTCAATTTTTTTGCCAATGGCGTCTTTCAGGACTATTGGTTCAAAACCGGCACGCCCTCTTTTCTCATCCACAAAATCAAAGAGGCGGGCTATTTCAACCTGAACAACCTCAAAACCAGCGAGCAGCTATTCGAGAGTTACACGCTCGACAACCTCGACA
>JBMOHO010000109.1:0-10880 GCA_049317805.1 Saprospiraceae bacterium | reverse complement strand
ACAGCATGCGGGTGGTAAAACAATAATGCATTTTACAATGCAAAAAGGGCCGTCGTGTTTGAACGACGGCCCTTTTGCCAAAAAGAATCAACCACCTGTTGGTTAATTGAACTTTTTCAATTCCTTGATGCGGGCTTTTTTACCCACCAGGCCACGCAGGTAGAACAGGCGGGCGCGGCGAACGCGGCCACGTTTCACCACCTCAATGCCGGCAATGTTTGGGTTGCAGTAAGCAAAAATACGCTCAACACCCACGCCGTGCGATATTTTGCGCACCGTGAATGTTGCGGTAGGGCCGTGACCGGCAATCTGGATCACGTCGCCCCGGTAATCTTGTTCGCGGGTCTTGTCGCCTTCTACAATCTTATAGGTCACAATCACGGTGTCGCCGGTGCGAAATGCCGGAAAAGTCGGCTTATGCAGAAGCTCGTCATGAATAAACCGTATGGCTTCCAACTCTTTCATGTCTGTATTCGTTTAATGAAGGCCGCAAAGGTAATGGTTTTTATTTTGTCTGCGCAGTAAAAATCATAAATTTTTTTCAGCGACAACCCAATTGTTAACGATTGGTAAAAAAACGCAGAAAGGAAAACCCAAGTATTGTTCACGCGTTTAAGTGTTGAAACAACTATTTTTAAAACACTAAATTTTGCTCCTCAACATGAAAAACGTTTTTTTTCTATCCATGCTGGCCCTTGTGGCTTTCGCTTTCACGGCACCTGTAACCTACAAAGTTGACCCTGCCGGCAGCTCCATCGTTTGGAAAGCCGCAAAAGTAACCGGCAAACATGAAGGCACTATTAAGGTTAAAAGTGGCAGCTTTTTGTTCGATAAAGGCAAACTGACAGGCGGCGAGCTGGTGATCGACATGACTACCATCAAAGACACCGATCTCGAAGGCGAATGGGCTGCCAAACTGGAAGGCCACTTGAACAGCGACGACTTTTTCGGCACCGCTACTTATCCGACTGCAAAATTTGTCTCTACCAGCGTAAGGTCTTTAGACGCTGCGGGCAACTATGAAGTGACGGGCAACCTGACCGTAAAAAAAGATACGCACCCGGTAACCATCAAAATGAATGCGGTTGAGAAAACAGGCGTGGTTTCTGCTACCGGCAAAATCACCATCGACCGCTCGAAATACGATGTACGCTATGGCTCTACCTCCTTCTTTGAGGGTCTTGGCGACAAAGCCATCTACAATGATTTCGACCTTGAATTCTCGCTTGCAGCAAAGAAATAAATTTGGAATATTGCAGGGTGGCTGTACATTAACGGCCTGAAATGAAGCCCTTCTTTATCCTTATTTTCCCCGTTTGGCTTTTTATCAGCAACGTTGGCAGGGCCGACGTTGCTGATTTTCCTTTTGTGGCATCCCAAGCGCCAGTAGTCTATATGGTAGATGTGTTCAGTATTTCGATGCAAAAACAGGTGCGCTGCCTGGTGTTGCTTCCTGCTTCGTACAGCGTGAGCGGCGACCCGTATCCTGTTTTGTACCTCCTGCATGGCTGGAGCGGGCACCATGCATCCTGGCTGAAGGACGCTCCCCAATTGCCTCAATTGGCTGAACAGGGCCGCATGATAATCGTTTGTCCGGATGGCGGTTACGATTCCTGGTTTATAGACAGTGCCGTAGACACCACGGTTCGTTATGAAACTTTTCTAACCCGGGAGTTGCCGGCGTTTATGGATTACTATTACCATACCCGGCGCGACAGAACGGCGCGCGCCATTGCCGGACTCAGCATGGGGGGGCATGGTGCCTTGTATATAGCCCTCAAGCACCCGGAGTTGTTTGGCAAAGCGGCGAGTTTGGCTGGCGGGCTTGACCTGCGTCCGTTTCGAAAAAACGATTGGGACCTTAAATGTGTGCTGGGTGATCCCCGTACAAAATGGCACAACTGGGAAGCGGCTTCCGTGTCGTATTTATTGGACAAACCGCTGCCATTGTACCCCGAACTCATGATTGATTGTGGTACCGATGATTTTTTTCTGCCCGTCAACCGCGAAGTGCACGCCAAGCTGAAACGACAAGGCGTGCCCCATGTGTACCAGGAACGCCCGGGCGGGCACGACGCTGCGTATTGGGGTATGGCGATCAACCGGGTGGTCAACTGGTTGTGGTAGCCTCTGCCTTCATTGCCAGCGCGTGACCTCTGCATCCAAAGGCTTTCCGTTCATCAGGTGTTCTGCCAATTGTGCTGCCCAATAGGGCGTGAGCGAAGCGCCCTTTGCGCCCCAGCCGTTGAACAATACCACTTCAGGATGCAACGGATGCCTGCCAACAAACGGCCTGCGGCCGGCTACGGCAGGGCGAATACCGGCCACATGGTCTTCCACGATATACGGTATGCGAAACATGGCCTGCAAGTCTTCTTCCACGAACCGGCGGCCTTCAGGGGAAGGGTAGGGGTCTTCGTATCGGTGGATATACGGTGCGCCCGCCCAGTACAGTCCTTCACCTACATGTGCCATCAAAATCGTTTTCTTGAGCATGGCTTCCGGGTAGGGTAGGGCCATACCCGGAAAACGCACCAGCAGCGCCTCTCCTTTGTTCATCTGCCAGGGCAAGGTGCTAAACAACGGATTTTGAGCCGCCCGGTGCCCTTCACAAAAAATGACCGCATCATAGCCGGCTGGCAGCGCATCTGCCTGTATGGTTGCTGTGGTAATAAAACCTTCCTCCCGGGCATATTTGCGGTACGCAGGCAGCAACGCCCCAAAGTCGACACGACCACCGCCAATCACCTGGCCAAAAGAAAAATGCGGGTGCAGGTATGCCGACCATTCCGATACTTCCGCCGTGCCGCCCATGTACCCTTCATAATCGGGCAGGCCCAGGCGGGCGTCCCAATTGTTGCGTTCGTGCACAGCGCCCAACAACCTTAAAATGGGTCGCTCTTGCCAGATTTCGATGCCCAGCACCTGTTCCATCTGGCGGTATAAAGCTTTTGCAGCCGGCAAAAACGCGTCAATGCGCCAGGATTTCACGTAATTTTTGCCTGTTATGGGATTGACAATCCCTGCGGCGGCGGCAGAGGCGGTATCTGCAAAGCCGGCGTCGGCCACCACCACTTCCGCGCCATGGTTGCGGAGAACCCAGCTCAACACCGTTCCAGCGATGCCTTGTCCTACAACCAAAAATTTAAAAGTGGACATCCAACGCCTGATTACATCCCGTTTCCGCCATCACACGAATCTTCTTCGCGCCAGGCGCACAAATTTTTTGGCCAGTTCAACCCTTGACTTGTCTGTCCAGCCGTATTGTTGTACACAGTGATCGATCAGGTACAGTTTGGCCTGCTCAAAAACGTTGAGGGTGTTGAGGATGTTTAGTGTTTGTTCGAAAGCCTGCTGGTCGCCACTGAATAATTCCCGGGTGTATTGCAGCCGGTCGTTGAGCGATATGGCCTGGCGCAAGTCAGACACAGGCTGATCAGCTAATTTTTCGGACAGCTCTTTGGCTTCTTTGAAGGAGAACAACTGTTCGACTGAAGAGGTGATGCCGCTGGAGGAGGGTGGTGAAAGAGGCACTTCGGGCGACACAAAGACTGGTTGGGGAGGTGGTTCTGGCGCTGGTGTGAAGGTTGGCGGGGTTTCCTGCACGGCAGGCGGAGCTTCTACCGGTGGCGGTGCCGGACTGGCTTTGGGGGCCACATTCGGGGCAGATTTGCGCACAGGCGTTTGTGGGGTGCTGGGACTCACCGTGCTGTCTGGGTCAGGCTGCAGGGCGTCGTATAACTCCCTGATGTAAGACAGCACTATGTCTTGCTCAATGCGCACAATGGTTTCCGGGTCGCGCAACATGCGCGTCATTTCCCGGTTGATCTTGTCCAGGTAAATTTTTGCTTTCAACAAATCCATGGGGCTAAGGTAGGGAATGAATACGGAATGCGGAATACGGAATACGGAATACGGAATGGGTAAACCAATGGAGGGTTTGGTTGTTGGGTTATTTTTTTTGCAAACAAGATGAGGAATACAACATGAAGAAATCCATTATTATTGTGGGCATGGGTCCCGGCTTGAGTTTGGGTGTAGCGGAAAAATTTGGTCAGGAAGGCTTTGCTGTGGGCATGATCAGCCGAAATGCCGAAAAGTTGAAGCAATTGAGCGAACACCTGGCCGAAATGGGCATAGCATCCGTTTATGCAGCAGCTGATGTGGCGGATACCGACCAGTTAACCCAGGCATTGGGTTTGCTCAGCGATCAACTGAACGGCGTACACGTATTGCACTACAACGCCGTAGACGCCCGCATGAAGCCCTTGATGGAGGAAACTGTGGAAGATTTGACAAATGGGTTTAAAATCAGTGTTGCCAATGCACTTGCTGCCGTGCGTTTTTTGCTGCCGCAACTTAAACTGCATAAAGGGGCAGTTTTGCTCACTGGAGGCAGCACCGCGAATTACCCCAATCCGGACATGGCGACCATTTCGCTGGGCAAAGCCGGCATTCGAAACCTGGCGTATCAACTGCATCAGGCGCTGGCAAAAGATGACGTATTTGTCGGCACCGTTACGGTCGGCGGCTGGATCAATCCCCAGAACCCCAAACATGCGCCAAAGGTTTTGGCCGATATTTTTTGGGATGTGTACGTGAAGCGCGACCCGGTTGAAACCGTTTCTTAAACGGATAACACCCTCGCAAAAGCACACAAACGCTTATTGCGCCCATTTTTCAATGCGCACTACCGCTTTGGGGTACCCGTTCACTTTGTATTCCTGGCGTTCGCCGGGTTTTAGCAGGTCGGGCCGATGTATTTTATCAACCGGCACCATGGCCAATTCGGGGCACCAAAGTCGGACATAATCGCCTTTTGGGTCATAATTGCGGGCCTGGGTTAGGATGTTGAAATATCGGTCTTCTCGTGGGTCGCTGCCAATGCCAGCCACATAGTTCCAGTTGCCCCAGTTGCTGCAGGAGTCATAATCAATCAGTTGCGATTCAAAGTATTCGGCACCGATTTGCCAGTTGACTTTCAAGTCTTTGACCAAAAAGCTGGCAGTGTTTTGGCGTCCGCGGTTGCTCATGAAACCGGTGGCGTTGAGTTCGCGCATGTTGGCGTCAATGAAAGGCACACCGGTTTTTCCCTCAGACCAGGTCTGGAAGAGTTCCATGTGGTCGCGCAGATGGCGCATGGGTTTGTTTTGCGGTCCGGTTTTGAAGAAAATGCGGTTGCCGTATTTTTTACCCATGAGCCGGAAATAATCGCGCCACAAGAGTTCAAAAATGAGCCAGTACGTGCTGTCGTTGCTCGTCCGTTCGCGTTCGTAGCGGCGTATTTCGTGGTAAATGAGTTTGGGCGACAGGCATCCTTGCGCCAGCCAGGGCGAAAATTTGGAGGAGTAATCGGGGCCAATGAGCCCGTTGCGGGTTTCCTTGTAAGTGGCAATGCTGTTTGAGTCCCACAGATAATGGTTCAATCGGCGCAATCCCTCCGATTCGCCTCCTTTGAAGGGGAGTGCGGCCCTGTCATCTGATTCGAAAGGCGCATGGCCAAATTCTTCCAGGCTCGGGAGGTCTCCCGCGTCCAGCACGACACCGGGTCCGGGTATGTGTTCTGGGGTTGGCAGTGGCTCACGTACGGAGGTGATGGATTCGGTTTCTTTCCTGAACTGGGTGAACACATCCGGCGTATGGGCCACAGGCATGGGCAGGTCGGCCGTGTGGTACAACATTTTTCCGCGGGAAAACATCAGCTCAATACCCAAGGGCCACAGGTTCTTTTCCAGCGTATCCTGTACCTGCACTTCTTCGTGGGTGCGTTCGCGGTTGCAAAACACCCACGATGCTTTGGCCGATTTGGCCGTTTCGGCGAGGATCAGTTCAGGTTTACCGGTGCGCACGATCAGTTCGCTGCCGGCTTTACGCAGGTTCTCGCGCAAGTTGGCTACGGATTCGAGTACAAATTTTGCCCTGAATTTTCCGGTCTTGGGAAAACCATACCGCGTGACGCCGCAAAAAATCCGTTCGTCAAAAATATACATCGGCACAACCTCATCGGCCATGCGGAGTGCGTTGGTCAGGGCCTCATTGTCGTGTAAACGGAGGTCCTGGCGAAACCAGACTATAGCGCGGCGTTTCATATACATTGGGTTTGATTTGCGCCTTTTGGCGATCACGTCCTTACAACTTTTTATGATGGCCTTTTGTTTGGCCCATCAAACCTTTTATTCGAGTCTATGGCGATCACTACCCCTCAAAAGATGCTTCGCCGCATCACCCAGAAACAACTCGACCGGGAACTCGGCTTCGGTAAAAACCTGACCACCGAGGGCCGCATGATGAATGCCGACGGTTCGTTCAACGTGGTTCGGCAACGCTCTACTATATGGGACAATACCTATTACCACCTGGTGACCATGCCTTGGTGGGTATTCCTGCTGACCGTCACGCTGGCATACCTTGTTGTCAATACTTTTTTTGCCCTGTTGTATCTGCTTGCCGGTTTTGACGGGCTTAAAGGGCTGGAGCACATCAGTCCCCATCAGGATTTTTTGGAGGCGTTTTTCTTCAGCTCTCAAACCCTCACGACGGTGGGTTACGGGAGCGTCAGTCCTACAGGGCTGTCTTCCAACATCATTGCCTCTTTCGAGGCGTTAACCGGTTTGTTGAGTTTTGCGTTGATTTCCGGCTTGATGTACGGGCGTTTTGCCAGACCCAGGGCCCGTGTGGTGTTCAGCGAACACCTGCTGGTGTCGCCTTATCGCGACGGCAAGGCATTGATGTTCCGCATGGTGAATGCGCGCCGAAGCGAGTTGATTGAAACGGAAGTGCAGGTCATTTTGACCATAAACCAGCTTGGTGATGACGGATCGAAGGCGCGCCGATTTTACACCCTGCAGTTGGAGCTGACCAAAATTTCGTTCTTTTCGTTGTCCTGGACCATTGTACATGCCCTCACGGAAGACAGCCCTTTGTTTGGCTTCACATACGATGACCTGATCAACGCCAACATGGAGGTGCTTGTGCTGGTGAAAGGCACCGATGAAGCAAACCACCAGGTGGTATACGCCCGACGATCGTACATTGCCCAGGACGTGGTGTGGAATGCCCGTTTTAAACCCATCATCAGCAGCACAAACAAAGGCATTCCAAATGTGCTCACCCGGTTGATTGATTCGTATGAATCGGTGGGTTGAGAGCGTTTATTAGTTTAGATGTTTATTAGTTGAGATGTTTAGTTGTTTATTAGTTTAGTTGTTGAGATGTTTGTTAGTTGAGGTGTTTATTAGTTTAGATGTTTAGTTGTTTATTAGTTTAGTTGTTGAGATGTTTAGTTGTGGAAGGTTGAAACCACTTAACTCCATCACAACTAAACAACTCAACTAATAAACAACTAAACATCTCAACTAATAAACATCTCAACAACTAAACTAATAAACAACTAAACATCTCAACTAATAAACATCTCAACTAACAAACACCTCAAGTGTGCCGCACATTCACAGCAGTGGGGCCTTTTTTACCATCTTTGATTTCGAACGTTACTTCGTCGCCGGTCTGGATTTTGTCGATCAGTCCGGAGACGTGCACGAAAACATCGCGGTTGGTTGCAGCGTCCACAATGAAACCGAATCCTTTGGTTTCATTGAAGAACTTGACGGTTCCCTTTAGCATGGGTAAAAAATTTAATGAAAAAAGGTTTTTTTAGTGGTCGTGCCCCCCTTCTCCGTGCACGTGACCATGCGCCAGCTCGGCTGCTTCGGCATCGCGCACACCGGCAATGGAACCGGTGAAGAAAAGGTCGACGCCCGCCATGGGGTGGTTGAAGTCAATTTTGACGTTTTCAAGGCCTACATAGGCCACCATGCCTTCGAGTTGGTGTCCTTCCGGATCGGTAAACGGCAAAGTGTTGCCTACTTCGAGCAGGCCGTCGGGGATTTTGCCTTCGTTTTCGAAATTATGCTTCGGGATTTCCACCAGCATGCGCTCATCGTATTCACCGTAAGCGTCGGCGGCTTTGATGCCAAATGAAAACGCATCACCGGTTTGAAGACCTTCCAGGTTTTTTTCAAAATCAGGAATCATCGAACCGACCCCGTAGATAAACGCCATCGGGTCATTGCCCAGGGTGGATTCAATCATTTCGCCTTCGGCGTTGTTTTCCGTGAGTGTGTAGTGGACGGAAACCACCTTGTTGGGTGCAATTGTCATGTAAAAGGAAGATAAATGTATGGACAAAGGTAGCGGAAATTCAAAATTCTGCCTCTAACTTTTTTTTGTACGTGTACCATGTATTGACCATCTCCCGCATTTCGGCCCACGATGCCGGCTCTATGCCCCGGGCCAATTGGGCGCGGTGCAGGCGGTAAATCAGGTTCAAATGCTGCCAATAATCGCGGTAAACCGTAGCGAAGCCAAAACCCGGGTCGTACACGTGCGCCGGCTCGCCAAACACGCCATTCATTTCCATAACCATGATGTCTGCGCGGCGCAATGCCTCTACCGATTGGCACTTCAAATCAAAGCGGCCAATGGTGACGCCTTCTATTTGGTTTGCAATGCGGCGAAATGCGTCTACCATATCAGCGTTCACCACCCCGCGCGCGTCGTAAAACGCAGTGCCGCGGGCGTGGTTGCCAATGGGCTCCAGTGTTAGTTTTTCACCTTGAGCCAGCACCCGGTTGTATAGTTCGGGCACCTCTTTGGCCATGCGGGGGGCTTGAATAGCAGCGCGGGTACTTTGGGTCATGAGTTCACCGACCGTAGAGTGCCCGTCACCAATGACTTCCAGAAAACCCTTTTTGCACACCGAAGTGATGCCAAAATCCTGCCCATCCGGGAAACGATAAAACATGACGGAGTACTCTTCGGGGAGCGTCAGAAACGGTTGAATGATGAACAGGGTAGGGTAGCGCTTCAGGTGCTGTGCCAGGGCGGGTATATGGGGGCACACCTTAATCAGGAACCCGCGCTCGCCCACGTCGGGTTTGGCCACCACCGGGAATTCAATGCCGGCATGTTGCATTTTCAACAGTACATCCTCCATTTTTTCATCGGGTTTGGCCAGCACAGTAGGCGGCACAATGTGGGGAGGAAGGAGCTTGAGTATATCGGACTTGGACTCGCCCAGCACGCCCGACTGGGGTATGGCCGGATTGACATTGGTGAAAAAAAACAGCCTTCGGGCCCGAAGCGCCAGCAACAGCGCCATGCCGTAAACCGGAAGTACTGCCAGCCATGCAGGCCAAAACTCCCAGTGCGTCCAGCGCTCGGATTTTAAGGGTTTGTGTACCACGGCCATGTCTAAAAAAGCGCTTTCCAGGGTTTGTGCCGCAGCGGGATAAGGGTATAGTGTTGTTTTTCCCGAAACTGTTTGGAAAAAGAAACCAGGCCGATGTCGAAACAGTCGATGCTTAGGCGCACCCGCTCGTCGGCACAAATGGTATTCCAGGCATTTTCCATGTCGTCGGACCAGTGGATGTCGTCAAACACCATCAAGCCTTCCGGATTCAGGTTGGGCAGGCACGTTTCGAGGTAGCGCAGGGTGGGTTCCTGGCGGTGGTTGCCGTCAATGTAGAGGAGGTCAATCGGGCCTGTTTTGGCTGGCAAATCGGGCAAAACGGTTTCAAAACGGCCGCTGATGAGGTGTACATTGGGCAATTCCAGCATTTCCATGTGCGCTTTGGCAATGGCGGTGAGGGCCGCTGCGCCTTCCACACTCCACACCGAAGCGCGGGTGTTGGCAGCCGCCAGATAGGCCGTGCCGATGCCGACGGACGTGCCGAGTTCGAGGATGGTTTGGGGCTGCAACCACTGCACGAGTCGAAACAGGCGCCGCCCTTTGGCCTGGGTGCTGGCGCTGCGCCGGGCCAGATCGCGCAGCCAAACCCTGCCAGAACTACCAGTGCCAAAATCTTCTACGTCGGCATATCCGCCACTCCGCAGCATGAGGCCGCGCAGGTTTTCAATGCTGTCAAACGCGTAGTAATGCCGCCGGTCGTCGAGCACATTTTCCAAAAACGCAAAAACAAAAGGCGAATGCGCCTGATACCGGGTCACGGCCGCATGGTGGTACCGCGCGTATCGGGTTGCGTTTTGTAACAAATTATTAACAAATGCCATCAAAGCCGTTAAGGATGATTTAAAGCTTGTCGGCTCAAACATACGGCGAAAGTCCGCCCGTTTTGTAGCGGTCACATCAATCGTTCTCACATGAAGCTCATCCGTTTTTCATTGCCCGCCTTTTTGCTGTGCTTTGGCACCGCCGTTTTTGCCCAATCGTATAAAACCGCTGCGGGCCTGCGCATCGGGCACGGCATACACCCCAGCATCCAGCAACACATCCACGACAAGTGGACTGCCGAGGGCATCCTGCACACCAATTTCAACACCTCTGACCTCGGCATCACCCTCTTAGCCGAGCAGCACCACAAAATCCTGTTTCGCGGCTTCAACTTTTACTACGGCGCGGGCGGCCACTATTACTGGAAAAGTGCCTCCAACCGCGTTGAAAATGAAGTAAGCAACAACGTGTACGGACTCTCGTTCATCGGAGGTGCCGAAATGACCATTGGCAAATTGAATGTTTCGGTGGACTTTAAACCGGAACTGCACTTTGGCGGCGACCAAACGTTTCCATTGGAGTGGACCGGCGTGGCGGTGAGCGTGCGCCACGTGCTGATCAAGCGGGAGAAAAAGAAAATGTCGGACTGGTCTATTTGGGAGGGGAAGAAGAAGTAGGGTTTTGGCTTTTGGCACCCGAACACAGCGTTTTTCTTGCCGATTGTTGCTTTTTTAGGGTTTATGCATCCCTGTTTTTGGTGATGTTGGGGTTTAGGGGTTGACAATGTCAAAAACGTCCTCGAACTTTGTGCCTATTCACGCACTGCCGCCAATCGACCGGTATACGGCGACTGCGGCAGTGCGTGGGT
>JBMOHO010000108.1:0-10962 GCA_049317805.1 Saprospiraceae bacterium | reverse complement strand
CCTGGGCGGTGTACACCACGGTATCACCCGCGCAGGGCGTCGGGTCGCCCAGAATCTGGGGCAGTTGAGGCACGGCGCTCACCGCCACCACCGTGACACAGGTGGTATCGTAACAAAATACACCAGACTTGCTGTGGCGCAGCACCAGGCAATACTCTCCGGGTTGGTTTACGGTGATGATCGGCAGGCTGGAGTTGCCGACGATGCCCGGGCCAGACCAGAAGAAGAATGTGGTGCCGCCGGGGGTATTGTTGGTGGAAGAACCGCTGCCGTCCAACTGAATGCTGGTGTTCACCGTGCAATCCAGGGTATCCGGCGGGGCAATGACCGCTTCGGGTTCGAGCACGGTTAAGTTGAGGTTCACGATGCTGTCGCAACCCTGAGAACTGATGCAATATTCCTGATAAATACCGGTCGAATTAAATGTGGTTCCGCAAACACTATACTCGGCAGGACCGCAAAAGGTTAAATTCAGGTTGGTATACACCGGTTGAATAGGTGTCACCTTGCAGCGTACAATGCTGTCGCAACCAGTATAGGACTCAAAAACCACCGGGAAATTGCCCGGATCATAAAACTCTTCGCCAGCGCAGGTGACGGAACCGCCGATGCATAATTTTACAGTAATATCGGTGTACACTGTCGGAATCAGTTTAATCTGGCAATTCACCACACTGTCGCAACCCGTGTAGGCCGTCAGGTTGACCGGAAAATTGCCAGGTGCAGCAAAGGTTCTGCCAGCACATTGTACTGTTTTGCCCTGACACAGGTCATAGGATTCACTGGTTAAAATATCTTCCCCGATATTCAGGGACAAGCACTCCACTGGCGCGTTGGGGCATTGGGTACTCTGTGCGCAGATTTCTGCAGGACCAGCTTGCACCCAACTCACGTTGACGCTGGTGGCCAGCGCATTGCCGTTGATGATGCCGGCGCCTGGCGGATTGATGGTCCAGTTAGATTGTGTGGTTGTAGTATATGTTACAGGCGGGTTCGGAATGCAAATGCCATTAACCGGACCAGTAATGGTGGGCAGCGTGGCATTGATGGAGTAATCGCACAGCGCGCCACCGCTGCCGTCAATGCAAATGTAGTATACCTCGCCTGGCACAAGATTGGTAGCCGTCATGGTTTGTTCGGTACCGGAAGGCACGTTGCCCAGACAGTTGGACACAAAATTAAAAGATATGCAATCCGGCGTGGAAAAAACCGCAGCCTGAACGCCATTACCCTGTGCACAGCCGTAGCAGGCCACTGTAAAACTCTCTGTAGGTTGAGTAGCCGTAAAAGCAAACCAGTGGTTGTTGTGAATAACACCGCACCAACCAGCCGGAATGGAAATAGGATCATCGGGTGTGGTTTCCCCATAATAGCAATCCATCGCATCCGCATTGGGCAAAATGCAGGCGTCCATGGCATTTACCTGGGGTACAGGTAATGCGCATTGTGCAGAACTGCATTGCGAAAAATATTTTTGTGGGAATGCAAAAATCAACAAAAATGAAAACAGGGCGAGGTAGAAATTTCTCATCATAGATTTGGTGAAAAATCCACAGAAGTGGTTGTTTATTGGATAGAGCGCATAAAGTTATGCAAAAAAACGGAAAACGGGAGAACATTTAACTTTGTGACATAGAAGATACCCCAACAGGCAAACATGCTGCCTGTAACACGATGAGCAAGAAAAAAAAATGCCTTTGTCGACTTATCGCCCTTTCTTTCCGCCCGGCTTGACGTTGGTTTCCGGTTTGGGTGCGGGTTTGCTGGCAGGCTCTGGCCGCTTGACTGCCACATCAACCAACGGTTCGGATTCGGTATGGCCAGGGTGGCGGTACAGCAACCACAAACCGCCCGCAAAAGCCAGCAACGCCAGTATGGAGGCCAGTCGGGCGACCGTTTCACCCATGTAAAACGAACGCGGCTCAAAGCGCATTTCCAACTGCTGATTTTGACCCGCGGGCAAGCGCATGCCGCGCAACAGGTAGTCCACCTTGATGAAATCCGACGCCGGTTGTCCGTTCAAATAGCATTTCCAGCCTTTTGCCGGCGGGTAATACATTTCGGGAAAAACGGCAAATTGCTCACTTTGGGCAGAATAAGTATACGCCATTTTATCCGGGTGATAAGCGGACAATTCGATGGAAGCCGTAGAATCCGCTGTCGGTTGAAACCCTTCCAGCCCTGCTGCAAATTCTTGTGATACTAATACGGTGTCTCTTGGATTCAGGGTGCCCAGGCCATGCAATTCAGCGTCTGGATTCGGTACCGTTTGAAGGTGTTTTACAAACCAGGCATGCCCCAGGGCCTTGTCGTTCTGAATGACATCGCCTTTTTGCGTCACGATGTATTTGCCGTTGAACATGCCCACAATGTGCAGGTTGCGGCTCAGGTCTTTGCCCAAAAAGGTGTCTACCACCTCCTGGTAGCGCTGCAATTTGGCCGCATGGTAACCGCTCAGGCTTTTGTGGAAATACGACGTAATGGCGTTTCCGGTGATGCTGCCCCGTGCCAGGTCCAGCACCCGATAGTGCAAGTCTTTGTCTTGTTGAATCTGCAAGTCGAACGACTCTGCTTTGGGTGCAGCAATGGCCTGTTTTTTATTTTGCCACTTTTCAGGCCGCAAAGTGCGCGAACAAACACCCCAGTGATCCACCAGCGCCAGGGCAGCCAGGGCAAGCGCGGTGATGGCGGCTTTCAGGTTGCCCCGCAGGTATAACCACAACAAGGCGAATGCCGCTGCGATGAAACCTATGGAGCGAAAGGCGTCGCCGCGCACCAAAGCCGACCGGTCGTCGGCCAACAGGTTGAGTAAATCCGGATTTTGCGCCAGCGCTTCGTCGTTCGGGCCGCTTGAACTGGCCATGACGATGGCCAACAAACACATCACCACCGACGCGCCACCACTGATCAGCAAAGCCCTGCGTTTTTGGGCTTCGGTGGCCAAGCCGCCCAAAAATGCCTGTACGCCCAGCGCAGCCAGGGCCGCCAGACACAACTGTCCCAGCCCCAGGGCCATAGACACCGCCCGAAACTTGTTGAACATGGGCAGCACGTCGTACAAAATGTCGTTTAAAAAGAAATTTTTACCCCAGGCCAGCATGATGGTGAAAACACCGCCGCTCAAGAGCCACCATTTGGGCGCCCCCGGCACAAGCAAGGCACCCAACAGGCTCAAAAAAATGATGACGGCACCAAAATAAATGGCGGTGCCCACAAACGGCTGGTCGCCCGAATACATCAATTGGGCTACCTGTTGCTCTGCCTGTCGTTTGCTGGTGTTGGGCGGCAACTGTCGCGAAATGGCTTTGTACAAACCCGTATTGGTCATGGACTCGCCTGCGCCGCCGCCGGCAAAGTGGGGCACCAGCAGCGTGAAGCTCTCCCCTACCCCGTAACTCCAGCCGAACAGGTAATCCTTGTCTAAGCCGTCGCCTTTTTCCGATTTTTTGCTGAGATCCGATTTGCCCCGAATGGTTTCCTGGCCGTACTCATACGTAGGCCAGATGCGCGACAAATTGGCGGCAAAACCCAAGCCGATCGCCAATACCGCAATGCCCGAAGCCATGGCCCAGGTCGTTAATTTTTTTTGCTGAATGGCTTCCGCCAACGCTGCCAGCCCCCAGAATCCGGTCAAAATCAAGGTATAATACGTGATTTGAACGTGGTTGGCATACAGTTGCATGGCGATAAACATGGCCAGCAATGCGCCCCCGAGCAGGTATTTGCCCCGGTACAGCAACACCGCTCCTGCAAATACACCTGGCGCCAGGGCAAGTGCGGCCATTTTGGTGGAGTGGCCAGCCTCCAGGATGTCTACATTATACGTGGTGATGCCATAACCCACCGCTCCAATGAGGGCCACCCGCCAGTCGACCCCCAAAACAGAAAGGAGGAAATACAAGCAAAACATGGCCACGAACACTTGCGCCCATACGCTGGTGATGTCGCTCCACAAAAACAGGGTTTTGTACACCGGCACGGTCAGGTTGCCTTTGATGGGCGAGTAAATCTGGAATGAAGGCATGCCCCCAAAAGCGCTGTTGGTCCACAGGGGCGCCTTGCCTTCTTGTTCCATGTAATGATGGATTTCCGTTTGCATGCCCCTGGCCTTGTCGTTGTCGGGTTGGGGCAACACTTTGCCGTTGAAGGCGTTGGGAGCAAAAACAAAAGCCGAAACCAGCAGAAGGGTCAGTGTCGCGAAGATATGGGGCAGGAACTTTTTCAGATCCATCATCAGCATATTTGGTGTGGTGTATTGGATAAAAGGAGCGTGAAGGTAGGACTTCAATTGAATTTTACCAAAAAGTCGCTCAGGGTTTGCGGATCAATTTCGTGCCCGCCCTCAAACGGTGTTTCCTGAAAGTCGATGCCGTGCCGGCGTTCTATCTCCTGCACTTCCGTGAGGCGGTCGGGCGTCAGGAGCGGATCATGTGATCCATAGAGCAGGTAGAGGTTTTTATCGCCCAGATAGGTTTTGGCACCGGTATAGTCCAGGTCTTCGGGTGGCATGCCTGCCCACAGCAAGAGGTCATGGAAATGGGGTTGTTCAGACAGTATCCAGCGGCAAATGGTGGCCGTGCCCTGCGAAAAACCGAGCAAAATGACGCGGGTGTCGGGTTTTAGCTGAGCCATGCACTGCGTGTACAGCGCTTGAAGGTAGGCATTGTTGTCTTCAATGGCCGACAAGCGCTCGTATTTGGTCATCCAGTTGGCCACTACCGGACCGCTGAACCCTTTTTGGTAGAAATAGTTGGTTCCTTCCGGGGCCACCACCCAGCATTTGTCCAGGTTGAGCACCTGAAAAGCCAAGAGAAAGTCAGCAGCCATTTGGGCGTAGCCATGGCAAACGATCCAAAGTTGTTCCACATGTGGGCCTGGCAGGCCAAGGGTATAGTATTGAGCCGTGCGGGAAATGCGCAGTTGGTGTTGATTCATGGGGTAAAAATCAATCTTTCTGCTGTTAAATTTGGTTGTCGGCACATAATTTTTTCCGACATGCTGTTGTTTTATATTAGTTGCATACCTTTGCAACGGAAAAACCATAATTACTCCTAACACAAACCTTTCTTAAGATGAACAAAAAAATTCTTTTTCTCTCTGTCCTGATGGGCGCTCTTGTGATGTTTGCTCCTTCTTGTAGCGACAGCGAATCCGATGCTTGCAAAGATGTAGATTGTGGCACTAATGGTGACTGCTTCAGCGGTAATTGTGTATGCGACGACGGTTATGAACTGGGCACCGACAAAAAGTGCTCTGTTTTATCTCGTGAGAAGTTCCTGGGTTCTTACAACGCCACGGAAGCTTGCAACGTATCTGGCACTTATAGCTGCAACATCAACACTTCTTCTACCATCAACAAAGTGGTCATCAACAATTTTGCTGACGGTGGTACAAACGTTACCTGCACGGTTGATGGCAACTCCATCACGGTTGACGCAGGTCAAACCATTCAAAACCTGGCTGTATCTGGTACCGGTACTGCTGCTGTAAGCGGTTCTAAAACCGTTATTACCTGGACTTACAAAGTAGGTACAATCAACTGCACAGCAACCATGACCGAGCAATAAGCCGGTTCATTATTGCCCTTTTGTGCAGAAGCCACTCCAAGTCTGTTGGGGTGGCTTCTTTTTTTTGAGCAAAAAAATTGCCGACCAAGGCTTTTGTCCAATTGGTCGGCAATATGTAAAAAAACAGGATAAAAGGCTCAATTAGTTGCCGCCTTGACCTTGTTTGAACTTGTCTTGTGTGGGCTTGCTTTTGTCCTGGCCCTGGTTGAATTTATCCTGAGTAGGCTTGCTTTGGTCCTGACCCTGGTTGAATTTGTCCTGTGTAGGCTTAGATGGTGGCGGTGGCGTAGTTGGTTGTGGCAGCGGATCAACTGAAGGCTTGCCTGTGCCGGGTTTTGGTTTGCTGGTTACGGGTTTGGGTTTTGCTACGCCGGGCTTGGAGGGCTTGGCGGCTTCTGCGAGCAACCAGGCGTTGAAGCGGGTTTGTGATTCGGTAGCGATGCGCTCGTTGCAAGTGGTTTCCAGGGTAGCGCGCAACTCATCGAGTTTGCCTGTAACGGCGGCTGCGATTTCAGCTTCCTGTTGTTCGCGGGTTTGGCCGCCAAATGCCGTGAGGCAAATAAAACCGGCAGCTGCAAAAGCGCCGGCGAGGAGCAGTTTCTTATTCATCGGAAAAGAAGTTTTGGATTGGGTGAAAAAGGGGTTGAATTACTGTGGTTTGGCTGGCGCCATGCTTTCGGTTTTCATGCGCTCAAACTCAGCTGTTACGCGTTGTTCGAATTCAGCGTCGCATTTTGCCGTCATTTCACTTTCGATGGCAGCACGGCCCTCGTTGAAGCCTTTTGTAATGGCAGCTGTTACTTCAGCTTCTGTCATCAGTTTTGGGCCGCAGGAGCTCATGGCTAAACCCAAAACCATCAGGGCAAAAGCGCCCAGAATTGCGTTTTTCATTTTTGAATAGTATTTAGTGGTGAACAAAGTCTCGCACAAAAGTAGAAGATGTACGGGAACCCCTACCTTTAGGCACGAAAAAATTTCTGTAAAACATTTGATCTGCACTTAAACGATCAAAATCTTCCTTCAGATGCTTTTTTTTGCACATTTTACACAAAGAAACTGGCTTTTCTCAACCCGGCAACCGCTGAAAGTCCTGCTCTTGGCCTCCTTACCCGTGTTTTTGCAGGCACAGGGGGGCGATGATCCCGCTGCCGCCGAGATCATGGAGAACTTTTTTCGCGATCAGGAGAATGCAAATGAATCGGACGTCCAGCAATTTCAGGAACTGCTCGATTATCGACGGGCCAATCCACTTGACCTCAATGCCGCCACGCGCGAACAGCTTTTGGCGCTCCAACTCATCGATGTGTTGAAAGTGGACAACCTCGTCAATTACCGCAACGAGGTGGGCCCTTTTCTGAATGAACTGGAATTGCAGGCCATTCCGGGTTGGGACCTGAGCGATATCCGCACCCTGATGCTCTACGCCAAGGTGGGAGGCGACATCGATACGCGCAGCACACCTATATACAAAGGTTTTGTACAAGGACAGGATCAGATTCTGGCCCGCTGGGGACGGCCCCTGCCCGCTCGGTATCCGGCTAACGCCGAGGGATTCAACAATGCCTGGGCCGTTCGATGGCGCCATTTGTACGACAGCCGGATCAGCTACGGTTTTACGGCTGAAAATGATCCAGGAGAAGCTTTTTTTACCGGCAGCAACAGCCACGGATTCGATTTTTACAGCGCACACCTGTTTTTCAACAACGCGCATCCCATTTTTCAAACGGTAGCCTTGGGCGATTATACGGTGCGGATGGGACAGGGTTTGTTGCTGCAATCCGGTTTTGCTGCGGGCAAGTCGGCCGAAACCGTCAACATCGTGCGCGCAGGCCGACAGATCAATCCGTTTGCCTCTTTTGGCGAAGCCTTTTTCTTTCGCGGCGGGGCTTTTACGGCGCGCATAGGCGAACAGTTCGAGCTCACGGCGCTGGCATCTTACCGCCGCCGCGACGGCAACATCGGCCAGGTGGTGGATACGGTGGACTTAGACGACGCCGAAATCTTTTTTTCGGCCTTTCAAAACTCCGGTTTGCACCGCACCCCTTCTGAAGTAGAGGACGAAAAAGAGGTGAAAGAAACCATTTTCGGCGGCAGCCTGCGCTGGAACGGCCGCAATGCGCACGTGGCGGTAAACGGGCTGTACCAACATTACGACAAACCGCTGGCACCGTCGGAAGAACTGTACCGCAAATACGTGTTCCGGGGCGATCAACTGACGGGGTTCAGCGTCGATTACCATTGGCGTTTCCGCAATGTGTACGCTTTTGGCGAAACGGCCCGCAGCGACAATGGCGGCATGTCTACGGTCAACGGCCTGCTCTTTTCTCCGGAGCGGCGGGTCACCATGTCGCTCGTCCAACGCGCCTACGGCAAAGATTATCAGGCCATTTACGCCTTTCCGTTTGCCGAAACCACCGGCGCAGCCAACGAGCAGGGACTCTACATTGGTGCCGACATCAGGCCCGTCAAACGCTGGCAGATAAACCTGTACGCCGACGTATGGCGTCATCCCTGGCTTCGCTTTGGGGTAGATGCGCCGTCGCAAGGCTGGGAGTACCTCAGCAGGGTGTTGTGGAAACCCAATAAACAGTTTACCATGTACGCGCTGTATCAACTTGAAATGAAAGAGCGCGACAGCGACATGCCCGAACTGCCAGGCTTGCTCGAAAACCGCCGCGGCCGCTTCCGCCTACACGCCACGTACAAAGTGCTGGCCGGCGTGGAACTGCGCAGCCGCATCGAATGGATGACTTACCAGGTGGACAATTTTGACCAGACCAACGGTTTTCTGGCGTACCAGGAAGCCGTCGTCAAGCCACTGGGTTCACGCGTGTACGGCACCGTTCGGTATGCGCTTTTCGACACCGAAAACTTTGACACCCGCGTGTTTGCCTATGAAAACGACTTGTTTTCATCGCTTTCTATTCCTGGATTTTCCGGACAGGGATCCCGTTACTACATCAACCTGCACTGGCGTGTGAACGACTGGCTGCGCCTGGAAACCCGCTGGGAGGAAACCATTCAAAACCGGGTGGTGACCGATTCGGGCGAAACGGGCCGAAATCGGGCGATAAAATTGCAGGCGCGGATACAGTTTGACTAACGCATTTTGGGCCTGGGCCGTTTGCCGCCTGGCCGATAACCGCCTTTGCCGCCCATCATGGCCATGGTAGCGGGATTGCCTGCCTGTTGCAATTGCTTGAGTTGTTTTTCCATCTCCTTGGCCTGTTCTTTCAGCATGGGTTCGGTGATGTTCAGCTTTTTCAACTCGCTTATTTGATTTTGAGCAGCCAGTCGGTTGTTTTTGGAGGCGTATATCATGGCCAACTGGAGTTGCGCCGCGCCGCGCTCGTTGTCGCTGGGCAACCCGGCCGCTAAAGATTGTTTCAGCAGGGCTTCTGCACCCGACATGTCCTTTTTCTGGAGGGCAATGGCACCCTTGGTCATGTAAAACACGCCTTTATATCCAATGAGCAGGATGTTGGGGAAATAGGTCATGGCCAGGCGCTTTTCGGCTTCGGGGTATTTTTGCTGGGCCAACAGTTGGTTGGTAGACATAATGGTGCCCAGCATCAGGTAGCCCGTCAGCAGAAACACGCCAATGAGCAGCAACGGAAACCCGTACCAAAAGCCCCAAAAAGCCCAGCATGCAATGCCGCCGATGATGCCGACTGCAATAAGCGCAAAGCGCAAATAAACATTTATAGTGAACATACAGGATCTGTAAAATTTGTTGGCTGCAAAGGTAATGCTTTAGGGCTTGACTGAGGACGCATAAAAATGGGGTTCACCAAACCCAGTCCACCCGCATCGAATAATTCACTGGTGCCTCCAGCAACGCCGGGCGCAGCATGTATTCCACGTTCAGCACATTGTTGCACAACAGGCTGAGTTTCCAGTGGGGACTAAACCGATACGCGGCACGGAGATCCACCAGGGTAAACCCGTCGTTGTGTTGCTGCCGGAAACGCCGCACGGCTGAAAAGGGAGGAATCAAATCCAGTTCAAAAATGGCGTCTATGGCTTCCATGCGGCTGTTGTACTGCACCGAGGCACCTGCGCTCCAGCGTTTCCACACGTACTCTGCGTCTGTTTTAAACGTCTGCCGGAAACGGTACTTCAGCACGTTGTAGTCCACTGAAGAGGCTTGATTTTCGGCATCGCCAAAGTTTTGGTACCTCGGGTCAACGAACGTGAATCCGCTCAACACGTACAACTGCCCCGGCCCCAGGGCCCCCTGTCCGGTCAGGGCCACTTCAAAACCGCGAATTCGGGTGTCGCCCACGTTTTGTGATTCAAAGTATGTTTGGAGCACCGGGGTTGGCGGCGGGCCGGGGTCTATGGCGATGCCGGCTTCGGCCAGCACAAACTCCATCATGTTGTCGTATTCAGAAATAAAGCCGCTGAGGTCTACAAAACCTTGCCAACTGCCTATGCGGAAGCCTTGTTTCACGCCCAACTCGGCCGTCCATCCGGTTTCGGAAACCAAATTGGGGTTTGGTCGCACGAAGTTTCCGGCGCTGAAGTCCGTCTGAATGTATTTTTCGGCGATGGTCGGGTACCGATACCCTTGTCCCCAGGAAGCGCGCAGGTAGGTGGCCTCTCCGATGCGGTAATTGGCTCCGACACGATAAACGGGCTTGCTTTCGTTGGTTTCGCCCCCCGGAATGGTATCGGTTTTTCCCGGAGGAATTTGTACCACTTCCGGCCCGCGCAGGCTGTTGTACTCGTATCGAAATCCGGCAGAGAGGTTTAGGCGTTCCGACCATTTATAATCGGCCTGAAAATAGCCGGCGAGGTTCAGGGTATTGAAATTGGCATCGCTGTACAAGGGGGCATCCACGGTGTTGTATATGCCCACTACCCCGGCCGTGGTGACCAGTCCTGTGCCAGACCATGCGCGCTGAAACTGGTATTCTCCGTACGTCAACCGGCTTTCGTTGGACTGGTTGCCGCTGTTTTTGTTGGACACGTAGTAAAAACGGCTCAAGAGGCGGTGCCGGTTGCCGCCGTTGTCAAAATACGTGAGCGAAGGATCGATGTTGAAGCGAAAACGCCGCACCGATTTGGATTGTGAATTGAGTCCGGCCTGATAAGCGCCTTCTTTTTCGTTGGCCCACAGGAAAAAACTGCCGCTGGAACCCACGTTGAAATTGCTGTTGACGCCAATGGAAAAACGGTCGTTGACCCGATAGCGCACATTGGGCGATACGCGGCCGTAGCGGCTGTACGTGTCGCGGTTATAGCTGTCGCGAAACAAGCCATAAGCGCCGAAAACCATGTCCCATTTGCCGCTTTTTTGGCGGTGTGCTATGCTTAGGCCGGTTTCAAAGGGGAGTTGCAGTTCGGAGGAGTCGCGCCCCCACCAGCGTTTGTTGTCGTCCCTTGGATGTCC
>JBMOHO010000107.1:0-10983 GCA_049317805.1 Saprospiraceae bacterium | reverse complement strand
TTATTGTATTATGAAAACGGTAATTTTCCTACTTGTAATACTAAAATGCTTTAACCATGTCGAAGATTTGGAATATCCTGATCTTGCTTGTCCTCTTCAGTTCATGCCAACAACCATCGGGAAAACAGACTGCAACCAATAACGAAACGATCGTGTACGTGAACGGTGATATCCTCACCATGGAAGGAGACCAACCCCAATATGCAGAAGCGTTGGTGGTCAAAGAGGGTAAGATTCTTTATGTCGGGAACAAGGCCGAGGCGATAAAACAAGCTGGATCCGGAGCTCAAACGGTAGACCTGGGGGGCAAGACCCTGATACCGGGATTTGTTGATGGGCACAGCCACCTGACGAACTATGCAGACGCGCTCATGCAAGCCGACCTGAATCCTCCTCCCATCGGTACCATTACAGATATGGCAGGAATTTTTAAAGCCGTCCAGGACCTCAAGACCAGGGTTAATGCCAAAGACGGAGATCTCCTCGTGGGATTTGGATATGACGCAGACATGCTGAAGGAAGGCCGTCATCCAAATACGGCGGAGTTGGACGCTGCGTTCCCGAATAATCCCGTGATCCTTAAACACGCCTCCGGGCATATGCTCGTAGCCAATACAGCGGCGTTCAGGTTGGCCGGCGTCAGCGCTGCTACCAAAGACCCCACAGGCGGCAGTTTTATCCGGAAAAAAGGTTCGAACGAGTTGGATGGTCTGGTACAGGAGATGGCCATGCAACCCTTTATGCCGCTGATGTCCAAACCACAGCCCCTTGAAGTTGAGATGAAGAAACTGAAGGACGCACAGGCTTATTATGCCAGTTGCGGCGTGACAACAGCCAATGAACACTTGGCGTTGATGGAGAAAATGATATTGCTGGATACGGCTGCAGCCCGGGGTGAACTCTACCTTGACCTGATCACACTCCCCGCCTTCCTCTATGCCAAAGATCTGCTGGGTACCGGCAAGATCAAATGGCGTGAATACAACAACCACCTGAAGTATCAGGGCCTGAAAATGGCAACCGACGGATCTCCACAAGGCAAAACAGCTTTCCTGAGTAAGCCCTACCTCACGCCTGTGCCGGGATGCCAGCACAATTGTGTGGGATTTCCGAATTTGACGCAAGACCAGATCAACCAACTCATGCTGGCCTGCTACAAGAATAATGTGCAGTTGTTTTCTCATTGTAACGGGGATGCCTCGATCGACATGATGATCAAAGGCCACCAATTTGCCATCAGGACGCTGGGCGACAGCACCAGTGACCGCAGGACCGTCATTATACACTCGCAGATCATGAGGCCCGATCAATTGGATCAATATAAGAAGTACAACCTCTTCCCCTCGTTCTTCACCAACCACACCTACTACTGGGGCGACGTGCACCTGGCCAACCTTGGCTCTGAGCGCGGAGGATTCATAAGCCCCATGAGATCAGCTTTAGACAAAGGGATCAGGTGCACCAACCATACAGATAATATTGTCACCCCGATGGACCAGCTTTTCCTGCTATGGTCCTCCGTGAACCGCTTATCACGCAGTGGTGTAGTAGTGGGCGAAGCACAACGAATCAGTCCCTATGAAGGACTCAAGGCACTAACCATAAATGGCGCTTACGAATATTTTGAAGAAGACAGCAAGGGAAGCCTGAAAGCAGGAAAGCGCGCGGATCTTGTGATCCTCGATAAGAATCCATTGAAAGCGGATGGTACCGCCATTAAGGACATTAAAGTGGTTGAAACCATTAAGGACGGTAAAACAGTTTACAAAAAATAGACATACTATGGTAAAAGTAGTTTTGGCCATCGGGTCATTAGCAATGTTGATTTCATGTGGCCGCGGGCCAACCACAAAAGAAGTAAATGACAATGTTGTCACCGTTTACCATAACGGTGATATCATTACCATGGCCGGCGACAGCGCCTCCTACGCCGAAGCCGTAGTAGTGAAAGACGGCAAGATCCTGTACGCGGGCGCAAAAGATGAGGCCATGAAGCAAGCCGGCAAAGGACATTCCATGGTCGACCTCGAGGGTAAGACCCTGATCCCCGGTTTCATCGACGCGCACGGACATATCTATACCACTGCAGACTACAAGCGCTACGCCTTCCTTCGCGGGGAGAAGGTGAAGAACATCCCCCAGCTCATCGCTGAACTCAAGAGGTTTGCCGCTGAGATGAAGATACCTGCGGGGCAATTCATTCTCGGCAACGGCTTTGACGCCACCCTGCTCGAGGAGAAACGCAGCCCCACAGTGGAGGAGCTTGACCAGGTGTCAACCGAGCATCCCGTATATATCGTGCATGCCTCAGGGCATATGGGTGTAGCTAACCACAAGGCCCTGGAAATGATGGGGTTCAATCCGGCGTCCAAGGATCCCGATGGAGGCAAGATCATGCGAAAGGAGGGCAGCAAGGAACTAAACGGGATGCTGGAGGAGAACGCGCATTTTATGCTATGGGATAAAGTTCCAGGCCTCGATCAGAACAGCGGCGCCCAGTACATGAAACTCGCCATGGATCAGGCGGTGGCCTCGGGGCTGACCACGGTACAGGATGCCGGGGTGAAGGCCAAACAGCTGCCGGTACTGGTGGAATGTGCCAAGAAGGACGTATATCCCATAGACGTGGTGGGACTGGTGGCTGATGCTTTCAGCGACCAGCTGAGGACATTGTATACCAGCCCATCGAACACCCCGCTGCAGACGGTGATACCGGGCCCGAAGATGTCTTCCTTCACCGAGGAGGGCATCCGTGAAGGGAAGGAATATCTTAAAGTGTACAAAGGGAATTTCAGGATCGCGGGGTTGAAGATGTGGATGGACGGGTCTCCGCTGGCCGGTACCGCGCTCCTGCGTGACCCATACTCCGCACAGTTTCCGGGTAAGTCAAAAAGCTATAAAGGATTCACCAATGCTACGGATGATGAACTTTTAAAGTTCCTCGACCGCTGGTATCCCACGGAATATATCATACAGGTGCATGTGAACGGGGATGGCACGGCAGATCAGTTCCTCAATGTCATGGACAAGGTCATCAAGAAGCATGGGAAAAAGGATCAGAAAGTGGTGATGATACACTGTTCCCTGGTACAGGAGGACCAGATCCTTCGCATGAAGGAGATGGGCATCATGCCATCCTTCTATTCCACTACGCTTTCCGAAGCTGCGGAATCCTTCCAGTTGCAGATCGGTGACAGGATCAACCGGATGCAGCCGGCCGGTTTGGCTGCAAAGCACGGGCTGTTGTACACGATCCATAACGACGCTCCGCTGATCTCCATGGAGATGGTTCCGCTGATCTGGTCCGCGGTCAACCGAAAGAGTAAGATCAGCGGCAAGGTCTTTGGTCCCGAGTATACCCTTACGCCATACCAGGCACTCCTGGCTGTGACACGTCATGCGGCATTCCAGTTGGGTGAAAATAAGTCCAAGGGCAGCATAGAGGCCGGGAAAAGGGCCGATCTGGTGATCCTCGATAAGAACCCGCTGAAGGTGGATAAGGATGCCATCAAGGATATCAAAGTGTTAATGACCATAAAAGACGGGACAAAGGTATTTGAATATGATCCAGCCACTACCATGAAGCCCCAGATCATGGGTGCAGATCTGGCTTCTGATCCTTGTGAACTGAACCATAAGGGCAGAAAGGTGCCGATGGTAACCATGAAATAAACGCTATGAGGAATAGAATTATATGGAGCACACTTGCTGTTCTATCATTCTTTTCCCTGGCAGCAGTTGCACAGGCCCCTGTGTTGACCCTGGGTGACAGCAGCCTTCGCGTATACATGGGTGGCAGGGTAAAGATCACCTCCCTGGTCAGCCAGAAGCGAACCTTCCCTTCCGGAACGGCATACCTTCTTTTACCGCAAGATGCCACCGGTCAGGAGAGTAGTTACGATATCAACGCAAGGGCTAGCAATCTTTGGTTCAGTTTCGATGGGCCGCGCCTTGGGAACATGAAACTTGGCGGTATGATGTTGTTCTACTTTACGGCCAGTGTTGCATCAGAGGATTATGGCGTTCTGCCATCACTGCTTAACGTAGACCTTTCGAATGAGAAATGGCGTTTTGCTGTAGGCCAGCAGGTGGATGTGTTCGCTTCGAGGGTGCCAGAAATGGTGGACAATTATTTCGCCATGGCAGTCTCCGGATGCGCAGGTAACTCATCACGTGGGCAAGTCCGGGCAGAGCGATTTGTAAAATTGGGCGGAGGACGACTCACCATTACAGCCGCGTTGTCTGAGCCCATTACCAATTATATTTCGGGCGACCTCAAGAATAACACTACTGATGCGGGTGTGCCCAATATTGAGGCTGCGATACGATACGTATCTGCGAAGGATCCGGAGTCCCTTCTTGACCACTCGAAGATCGAACTCGGTGTATCGGCAGTAAACGGCACCTATCGTGTTTTCAGGAATAACGCAAATGGCACAAATATCAGGGTAAATAAACCCAAAGTGAAAGGCATCGCCGGGGAGTACGCTTTTTCATTAGGGAGGAAGTTCGGCGTGCAGGGTGAAGTGTATACGGGGCAGGCACTGGGAAATTATCTTGGCGCCATCTTCCAGACTACCAAGGGTGAATTCGATAAAGAGATCCGAAGCACCGGATGGTGGGTTGAAGGTGCGTATCACTGGCGCAAAGGCTTGCAATCACGCTTTGGATACGGGCAGGACCTCTGTAATGAGGATGACCTTGATGGCAGCGGGATCCTGAAAAACCAAACCATTTTTATGAACGCCATGTGGGATGTAAGCAGGTTACTCCAGCTGTCCATTGAACCTACCTGGCGAAAGACCTCCTATGTTGTCCTTAAAGGTAATGAAGGATTTGGCGCAATGTTGGCCGTGACCCTGCGATTCTGAATGGATAACAATTTCACACATCCGGTTGGCATGAGCCTGAGTGACACAAAATTGGTGGCTGCAGGTATTGAAAACGATTTCTCGCTTTTGGAGACCGCCCATTAAACAGCATTAAATTTTTCCGATTATTAGTCATTGGCTTTTTTACAAAAGCAATATTAAAATCAAGTTGGCATACGTTGACATTTACTGCATTAACAATGACAGTCATTTGAGGGGCCAGGACACTGCACGAAATGTCGTGTTTATGCTGCATGTTGGGCAGGGGCAGGATATCATCAAACAACAACTCACCCGCGCGCTTGGGGGTGATGCGCGCAATGCCTTCGTCGGGGCGGTGCACAATGACTTTTTTGAGTTTGCCGATTTCAGAATCGACGTAGATGCGGCTGTTGGCGTCCATGGCTTGTTTTTTCTTCCGGGGCGGAGGTAGCTGAAATGATGATTATGCTCCATTGACAGATACTTTACCCTTGCGTGAAAATTTTTATTGAATGCTTGCAATCATGTTTTCCGTGCATACCTTTGCGCCGCACTCTTTTTAACGCATCGTTAACGTTTGTTCAACAATATGTTGTTTAGAAGGGGTCTAAATAAATAGCTAAAACCCTCAAGCATTTTTCTGCCGTTCTCGGTGGAGGTATCTTTGTGGTGTTATTCGGACAGGTTGTACAGAATCACGTACCGAAGTAATGTTGATCATTTCCACCTGAAAATTTAGTAGTCTTTCAATATGTCGCTGCATCGCATCTATTCCATCATCATCGTCTTCGCCTGCACAGTCCAGTCGGCCCTGTTTGCCGCTCCTACCGTAGAAGAAGGAAAGAATCTGTTTATCGCCAACTGCGCGTCCTGCCACAACAAAAACATGAAGGATAACCTCACCGGCCCGGCATTGGGCGGGACGGAGGAGCGCTGGGCAGCATTTCCACGCGAAGACCTTTACAAATGGATTCGCAATTCCCAGGCGTTGATCGCCACTGGTCACCCGAGGGCCACTGAATTGTGGAACAAGTGGAAGCCTACACAGATGAACAGCTTCAACAACCTCACAAACGACCAGATTGAGAGTACGCTGCTCTACATCAACGATGTAGCCAACAAAAAACCGGTTGCGGCCGTTGCAACCGGTACAGATACCGCTGCAACCGGCACAAAGGAAGGTAGCAATACCTGGTTGTTCATTGGCTTGGCCCTCATTCTGGGTCTTTTGGCATTTTCGCTCATGCGAATTGTCAATAACCTGAACAACATCAACCGCGTACGCCAGGGAGAAACACCCGTAAACCGCACGCTGGCCCAAACGTTTACTGCCCCCGGAACCATTGCATTTCTGGTGTTTGCAGCAACGCTTGTTTTTGGCTACAAAACCGTTGACAACGCCGCCCGTATGGGCCGCGAACAAAACTACCAGCCAGATCAACCCATCGCCTTCAGCCACAAAATACACGCTGGCCTAAACAAGGTTGACTGCAATTATTGTCACGACTCGGCCCGCCGCTCCAAGCATTCTGGTATCCCGGGTGCCAGCACTTGCATGAACTGCCACGCTGCCATCAAGGTGGGTTCCAAAGGCGGAACTGCTGAACTCTCCAAAATCTTCGCATCCATCGGCTTCGACCCCATAACCAGCAAGTACATCGACGATTACGAGAACTGGGATGATGCGAAAATTGAAGCCCTGTACAAAAAGTGGATCGGCCAGGAGTACATGGCCGCCAAATCACTCACTGCAATGGACGACGCTGGTCGCCTTACCGTACAAACCCAGTGGGATGGCATTGTAAAAGCCCTGAAAGAGGACTCCAACGGCAAAATTCAAGGCCCCATTGAGTGGGTACGCATACACAACCTCGCAGACCACGCCTACTTCAACCACGCTCAACACGTAGCGGTGGGCCAAATTGAGTGCCAAAAATGCCACGGGCCAATTCAGGAAATGGAGGTAGTGTACCAGTACTCCACGCTCGGCATGGGCTGGTGCATCAATTGCCACCGCGAAACAGAAGTGAAATTCGCCGACAACGATTATTACAAGCAGTACGAGCAATACCACGACGAACTTAAAGCGGGCAGCCGTGAAAAAGTAACCGTTGAGGACGTTGGCGGATTGGAATGCCAAAAATGCCACTACTAAAACCCTTTTGCAACATCATACCTGACGATATGCTCCACGATAACGGTATTTGGGTAGGAACGGAAGATCTCAAGCGCGATGAAGCGTTTCTTCAAAGCGCCTCTCAAGAGTTTTCCCTTGATAACATTGACCAAACCGACGGCAACTGGACGACCAACCGCCGCGATTTCCTGAAACTCCTTGGGTTCGGCCTTGGTGCTGCCACTGTAGCAGCCTCTTGCGAAATTCCAATGCGCCACGCGGTTCCGTATGTGACCAAACCCGACACCATTGTGCCCGGCGTTGCCAACTACTACGCCTCTACTTTTGTCAATGGCGGCGACTACTGCCCTATCCTTGTTAAAACCCGTGAAGGGCGCCCCATCAAAATTGAAGGCAACTCCCTGAGCAGCATCACAGGTGGCGGTACCAGTGCACGTGCACAGGCACTCGTATTGAGCCTCTATGATACCAAGCGCATCAAAAGCGCGGGCAAAATCGAAGAAGGTCAGGTCACAGAAATCACTTGGACAGACCTCGACAAGGCGGTAAAAAGCGCACTCGCACAGGGAGGCGTACGCATCCTGACGCAAACCAACCTCAGCCCAACGTCCAAAAAAACCCTCGAAGAATTTAAAGCCAAATACCCCGACACCCAGGTGGTGGTGTATGACCCGGTGTCCAGCGCAGCCCTGCTGACCGCCAACGAACAGGCGTTTGGCATACGCGCACTGCCTTCCTATCGTTTTGATAAAGCAGATCTTATTGTATCCTTCAACGCCGATTTCCTCGGCACATGGATCAGCCCGGTTGAATATGCTGCCGCATACGCGCAAAAACGCAAAATGCGCAAAGCCAGCAAAGGCGAAATGTCGCGCCATTACCAGGTCGAAAGCCACATGTCGCTCACCGGCTCCAATGCCGACAACCGCATTTTGGTCAAGCCAAGCGAGCAGGGCGCTGCCATTTGCACTTTGTACAATGAAATAGCGGCACTCAGCGGAAATGCCAGTGTGGGTGGCCCAAAACTGAACGACAAAGCAGCAACCGGCCTGAAAAAGGTGGCCAAAGAACTCTACGCCGCCCAGGGAAAATCACTGGTGATCAGCGGTTCTAACAATGTGGCCGAACAACTGCTGGTCAATAAAATCAACGCCTTGCTCGGCAACCTGAACGAAACGGTGGACTTCGGTACGCTGTCGTACCAGCGCCAGGGCAATGAACAGGACGTGATGCGCCTGATCGACGACATGAACGCCGGCCGGGTCAACACCGTTATAGTTCACAATGCCAACCCGGCGTACGATTTGCCCAACGCCGCCAAATTTGCCGAAGCATTCGCCAAAGTGAAAACACGGGTTTCTTGCTCCACTATCCCGGACGAAACAACGGTTTTGTGCACGCACGTGGCACCTACACACCATCTGCTCGAATCATGGGGCGATGCCGAAGCCAAAGAAGGCCATTACAGCATCATCCAGCCCACCATTTCACCGCTGTTCAATACCCGCCAGGCTGAATTGTCGCTGCTCGAATGGTGCGACAGCACCAACCTGAACCGCGACGACGAACAACCGTACTACCAATACCTGAAATCGCACTGGGCAAGCGACTTGTTTGCCAAGCAAACCAAATACAACTCTCCTGCTGCATTTTGGGACATGGGGCTGCACGACGGCATCCTTGAAACCGGCAACGAAGGCCGAACGGTCGCATTCAATGCGGCTACAGCACTGGACGCCAGCGCAGTGACCAAGCCTGCTTCCAACGAAGTGGAAATTTCGTTCTACGAAACCGTCAACATCGGCAATGGCCAGTATGCCCACAATCCCTGGTTGCAGGAAATGCCCGATCCCGTGTTGCGCACCGTTTGGGGCAACTACCTCAGCATTCCGGTTGAATGGGATGGTGTCAACAACATTGACGGTTGGAAAGGGCTCCTTGACGGCGACCACGTAGAAGTAACCGTAAATGGTATATCACGGAAGTGTACCGTGGTGAAAACTTTTGGCCAAATGCCTGGCACAGTGGCCATTGGCCTCGGTCAGGGCCGCACCAGCGGTGGCTGTGGCGTTGCTTATGGCGTAAACGTAAACCCGTGGCTGTCCGTTCAAAACGGATTGGTTCAATACCATGCCGACAATGCCACTGTTTCAGGCAAAGTGGGCGCTGAAAAACTCCTGGCCTGCGTACAGTACCACCATACCATGGGTGTGCAGGCAGAAGGCAAAGAAGAAGGCAAAATCATCAATGCCGACGAAAAAGCCCTTGGCTGGAAAGGTTTCCAGGGCTCTTTGACCGATCGTTCGGTCATTTTCCAGGCCAACCTGAGCGAATTGCCCGAGTTGAAAGAGAAGATGACGGAATTTCACGCGCACAGCGAACACCTCAACGAGCAAACCATGTACCCGGATCGCAGCGACTGGTACGAAAATGGTCCAAAATGGGGCATGTACATCGACCTGAACGCCTGCATCGGTTGCGGTGCCTGTCAGGTAGCTTGTGTGAGTGAAAACAACGTACCGGTTGTCGGCAAAAATGAGGTAGCCCGCCACCACGAAATGACCTGGTTGCGCATCGACCGCTACTTCTACGGCGACCTGGAAAACCCGCGCGTGGTGTACCAGCCCATGATGTGCCAACACTGCGACAATGCGCCTTGCGAAAACGTTTGTCCGGTAAACGCCACCAACCACTCGAAGGAAGGCATCAACCAGATGGCTTATAACCGTTGCATCGGCACGCGCTACTGCGCCAACAACTGCCCTTATAAAGTGCGCCGTTTCAACTGGCTCGACTACACCACGGCCGATACCTGGCCAGGCAACGAAGAGCGCGTATTCCACGCTGACGACAACATGCCTTTCTACGCCGATAACCTCGTGCGCATGGTGATGAACCCCGACGTAACGGTGCGCTCGCGCGGTGTGATCGAAAAATGCTCCCTTTGTGTACAACGCATCCAGGAAGGCAAACTGACCGCCAAGCGGGAAAGCCGCCCAATTGAAGACAACGACGTGCGCACGGCCTGCCAAACAGCATGCCCCACAGGTGCCATTGTCTTTGGCAACGTCAACAACCCAAACAGCAACGTCAATAAAGCCAAAAATGGCGCTTTAGACTATAAAGTACTCGAAGAGATCAACGTTCGTCCGATCGTTGACTATTCGGCCAAAGTGCGCAACAGCAATGAAGCGTTGTTTTCCTGATTTTTGAAAAAGAAAAAAACTGAGATATGTCGCAAGCAGTAGCGCCAGTACGGCACGTCCTGATTGAAGGCAACAAAACGTACCATCAAATAACGGAGGACTTGGTTTCACCCACCGAGAAAACCCCCACAAGAGAATGGATCATCGCGTTTAGCCTTTCGGCCGCATTGTTGGCCGTGTACATTTTTACGATTGTCTGGACCGTATGGAAGGGCATCGGTGAGTGGGGTGCCAACCGCACCATCAACTGGGCATGGGACATCACCAACTTTGTGTGGTGGATCGGTATCGGCCACGCCGGTACGCTTATCTCGGCCATCCTTTTGTTGTTCCGCCAGCGCTGGCGCACCGGGGTTAACCGTGCGGCAGAGGCCATGACCATCTTCGCGGTTATTTGCGCCGGACAGTTTCCCATTTTCCACATGGGGCGCGTATGGCTGGCTTTTTTCATCTTCCCATTTCCCAACACCCGCGGCCCGTTGTGGGTAAACTTCAACAGCCCGTTGCTGTGGGACGTATTTGCCATCTCGACCTACTTCTCCGTATCCCTCTTGTTCTGGTATACAGGTTTGGTGCCGGATTTGGCCACCGTTCGCGACCGTGCAACCGGTTTCCGCCGCAAAATGTACGAGACGTTCTCTTTTGGATGGACTGGTGCCGCCAAGCACTGGCAGCGTTGGGAGTCGCTTTCGCTTGTGTTGGCCGGTATTTCTACCCCGTTGGTGCTTTCGGTACACACCATCGTATCGTTTGACTTTGCCACTTCCATCATTCCAGGCTGGCACAC
>JBMOHO010000106.1:0-11059 GCA_049317805.1 Saprospiraceae bacterium | reverse complement strand
AGGCTTTCACCAGGTTGTTGACGTACCGGCCAAAAGCTGCCGACGAATCAATAGTCCGTTTTTTCAATTGGGACTTGAGGGCGGTCTCGTCTTTTGCCTGAAAAATTTCTTCGGGCCAGTCTAGTGAAATCTGCACTGGCGAAGGCTGCTCTTTGTGGTATTGGTTCAGTTGGTATACTGCCAGGCCAACGATCAGGATGACCAATCCAACGCCCCAAAAGCCCAGCTGAATGCAAATCAGCACGAAAATGGAGGAGATGATGAGGGCTGAAATGGCGGTGAGGAACCATCCGCTGACCACTGTGAACACCCCGGAAACACGGTACACCGCGCTGTCGCGGTTCCAGGCCCGGTCGGCCAGAGATGTGCCCATCAACACCATAAACGATACATAAGTGGTGGACAACGGCAGTTTAAGGCTGGTACCGATGGCGACCAGAGAGGCTGCCACGATGAGGTTTACCGAGGCGCGCACGTTGTCGAATGCAGGCGTTTCCTCCTCCGGGATGTCAAAATTTTCGGGGATCGGATCAAAACGTTTGTTTAGGTTAGCCCGTACGGAAGCGGGCAATATGCTTGATACTCCTTTGGCGGTGAACGTGATGAAGGCCACGATGTTGCGCACGATTTCATTGCCTTGATACCGCTCTACGCCGTCTTGGGCGCGACACAGATCCACCGCCGTTTTGATGACGGCGCGCGTTTTTTTGGAACGGAACATGGTGATGACCATGATGGCGCCGGCAAAAAGTAGGAGACCCATATTGACGGCATGGCTTTCCCCGGAAAATTCGGTCATCATGTATTCGTGGGGGCCCTGACCCGATGCGCGCCAAAGGTTGTATGCGTCCAAGCTCGAAATCGGCACGCCTATGAAGTTGATCAGGTCGTTGCTGGCAAATGCCATGGCGAGGGCAAACGTACCGATAAGCGTGACCACCCGAAAGGTGTCGAACCCTTCACGCATAGACAACAACAGGAATAGGAGCGAAGACAGGATGAATGTGGCCAGGGCAATCATGCCAAAATGGTCGTTGATGTAATGCACAAAATCTGCATCTTTCAGAGAAGACTCTTTAAAGCCCACTTTTACGATGAAATTCAGCACGACAACGATGGAGATGCCGCCAAAAATGGAGCCCGCTACCTTCATGTTTCGGGTGTAATCAAACGTGACCCAGGCGCGCATGATGTATTGCACGAGCCAACCCACTACAAATGCAATGGCCACCGACACAAAAATGGCGATGACCATCTCAATCGCTTTGGTGGTATTGATGTATTCGCCCCACTCGCTGAATGATTTGCCATCATGCAGCACTTTGATCATAGAAGTGGCGAGTGAAGCGCCCATCAGGTTGAACACAATGGCGATGGTGGTAGATGTAGGTAATTTTAGGGTGTTAAAAGTGTCTAGGAGAAAAATATCGGCCAACATCACCACGATGTAGATGATCATGATGTCGTGAAACGAAAACAAGGAAGGGTTAAAAACGCCTTTCCGGGCAATTTCCATCATGCCGCCGGCTGACAGCGAACCGATCAAAACGCCAAAGGCGGCAACGATGAGAATGGTGTTGAATGTGCCGGCTTTAGAGCCTACCGCCGAAGTAAGGAAGTTGGAGGCATCATTGGATACGCCGACGATCAAGTCTACGCAAGCCAACAGCAGCAACACAATGACAAGAACAAGGTAAATGGTTTCCATTTTGAATAAAATTAAGGGTTTTGCATACCAACCGGCGCTCCGATAAAAATGCAATTGAGGAAACGCATGCCCACGTCTTCTTTGCCAAAGACGCCACCAAGGTGTTTCGGGTCTACCACAAATCCGGTTCCGCGGGCCATGTATACAGGGCCAACGGTGGTGGAGTTGGCTACTACACCGTCGGTACGCGGCTGCGCGCCGGTTGTCTTGCTGGAGCTGATTTCAAAATTGGTGGTGTTGCTCTCGTCTGCTGCATATGGAAAGCGCACGGTGTAGACAAACTGGATGTTGCCTTTGTAGCCCTGGTCAAGGTCGATATCGTCGTCGAGGCAGTTGAAAGTAGCAATGTATTTCATGTTGACGTTGCCGCCAAAGCATTCTACGCCGTCGTCGCCGCCGGCTGTAACCAGGATGTGATCCACCTCGGTGTCTTTCCCGATGCCTGCGAGCGTAAGGCCGTTCAACTCATTGCCTGCGCCGATGGCGATACCGGCGTATTCAATGCGTACAAAACGGATCACACCGGCGTCGTGGTTTTCGGTACCGCTGAGGTCATTGGCGCCGAACTGCCCGTCTTCCGGAAAACCGGCGCCACCGGTGATGCCGTCTACGCCTACATTTTTACCTTTGTTGGTAGGGGCGTAACCACAAACGGTAAAGCCGCCCCAGTCGCCGCGACGGCGCAGTCCGGGTTGTACCATGCTGGTGAAAATGATGGGTTTGTCTGCCGTGCCTTCGGCAAAAATCTTTCCACCCCGGTTGATGGCCAGCACACCCGGCGAGGGATTTGGTTCGCCAAACACGATGACCCCCGGACGAATGATTAGCACCCCTCCAGCCTCAACAAAGTGTTGTTGATTGAGGAAATATCGGCCGTCTTCCTGCATAACAAAAGTGTCGCCGCTGATGATGCGGTTCGGAACGGCAATGGCGTTGGTGGGGTCGCCGTAATCTTCCAGTTGTGGATCAAGGTTGAACCACTTGGAGTTCAGATGCCAGCCGTCGTTGTCGCTTGCATTGGCACCGAAAGCGCCAGGGTAGTTGGCCTGCACCATAAATCCATCATTGGGCACAGTAGCGATGTTCCAATCGATGAAGTCGCCTTCCGGAACCAGGCTTTGGATGTCGTTGCTGCGCAAGGACGGTACCGTAACCAGATCAAATTTATTGGCATCGGCCTGGTTATTGGGCTTGCAAAAAAGATCGTTGGACAAGTATACCAATGGGTCATTGGTGCTGAGTACGTTGTCTTGCTCTACAAACTTGGTATCTGTGGTACAGTCGATAAAAATGACTGATTCCGCAGTGGCCTTGCCGTTGCCCGACTGGGTGCCGCCACCGCCGCCGCCGGTTTCAGGTGGCGGAATCACTTCGATGGTATCGCAGGCGGTGAATAAGGTTGCGCATGCGCACACAATGGCGAGCAACCTAAAGGTATAAGCATTCGATTTCATAGTGTTTGAATTGAATGTTATGAAGGGTTTTTTGATTGGTTAGAATTTGACGTTGGCCGAGATCACGAATGTCTGGTAGCGCAAGCCGCGCTGAACTTCCTTGTCTGCACCGCCGAGTGTTTCGATGTCGCCGTCAAGGTTGGCGTCCTCAATTTGCACCATAGGCGTATTGAGCAGGTTGTTGATGCCGAAATTGATTTTGAGGTTCTGGGTAAACTGGTAAGCGGCGCTGTAATTCATGATGTGCATGCGCTTGTTGTACCAGGGGAACGTAGAGATGCCGTCGCCTACAGAGAACAGGTTGTTGCTGGTGAAGCGGTATCCCAAAGTGGTGTTGAACCGCTTGTTTTCGGAAATGAACGTCAAGCCAGCATTGATGATCAGGGGAACCTGACCCTGAAGTTGGCGGGAAGACGTGGCTTCCTGGGTGTCTTCACCCAGTTCAACACTGCTGTACGTATAGGCCAGGCTGCCGTTGATGAGGAACTGGCTCATGAGTGAGCCGAGGTTGTTGCTCATAAACTTATTGATTTCGAATTCAAAACCGGAAATGCGCGCGGCTTTTACGTTGTCGAACGTAAACAGGGGGTTGTCGGCCTGGATTCGGTACACCATCTCAATCGGGTTGCTGATGTACTTAAAGAAAGGGCTAAAGCCTACGTATTCGTTGCGGCCAAACAGGTAGAGCGCGGTAAAGTCCAGGTTATCCACTTTGGCATTGATGAGGTTGGTGTTACCGGCAATGTTAGAGCGGTAGTCGAAGTCATAAAACTGGAATGGCGCCAATTCGCGGAAGGCCGGGCGGTTTACCGAGCGGGAGTATCCGGCTTTTATCACCCAGTGCATGTTTGGGTTAAGTTTAAAATTGAGGTAAGGAAGCGCGTCAAGGGTATTGCGGTCAACCGATACGGTATCTGCATCCAATTGCTGGCCAAAGCTTTCCACGCGCAAACCGCCCGAAATTTCCCAGCGGTTATTCACGCGCCAGTCGAGGCCAGCGTAAGCGCCGTAGAGGCCAGTAGAGGACTCGTAGCTGTCTTCCGGGCGTGAACCGTCGGCCAGGAAGTATCCCAACGGGCCAAAGTTTTCGGGCGCAAATACGTTACCCAGTTCAGTAGCCGGTACGAAACGCAAGTCAGGCGCTGTAAAGTCGTCTTTAGCAGGGGTAACGAGGCGGACGCTGAAATCGCGGTTAATCACTTCAAAAATGCCACCAGTGCGCAAGCGCCATTTGTACATCATGCCGTATTCTCTTCTGGTTTGCACGAAGTAAGGATCATTCATGCGGGCCTTTACGAATGGGTTTTCGTCGTCTAATACTTCACCGAGGTATTTGTTGAATGTACCCCCAAATTCGTGGGTAAGGTCAACCCTGCCAGCTACCGTTGACTCATTCAACTCACTGGAAAAACGTGCGCCGGCGTCTGCTTTAGAACTTTCAGGAATGGCGATGAAATAAGGCGAGTCTGTTTCGCCGAGGTTGCGCTGTGCGCCTGAGCGGCGTAGATCCGGTTCGTCGCGGTCAGATTTGTTGTAACCGAGGTTCCAATCCACTGAAGTGCGATCCGTCAGTTGGTGGTCGCCCGACAATCGGAGCATCAAAATGCCTTTAGACAGCAGGCCCACAGATGAAGCAATCACGTCATTTTTGTTGACCGGGCTGATGTAATAACGGGTAAGGCACTGGTTGCTGCCGCTGTGTCCGTAAGAAGCGTTGAATTTGAAGTTGTTGTGGTTGTTTTTGCGCCAATTCCAGATGGAGCTGGCCGCCAGGTCGGCATCAATGCTGTTGACGTTGTCCGTCATGTAGTTTTGAATGCTGCTGGACGCCACAGCGCCCCCATCGGACGTTCCGTCGTCTTCCCGTTTGTATTTGGTGTAGCGGGCGCGGTTGTAGTCTACGCCGTTGTGAGACCGGGCAAAACTGAAGGTATTGTGCGTAGACAATCGGCTTTCGCCGTTTTGAAACAGCACACGACCCATTTCGTAGGAAATATTGAAGTTTGGAAGGGCCGTGCCCTCTTCAATGGCCCAGGTATTGTTCAATTTAGCCCCTTCGGCGGCGGCGTCGTTGCGGTTGAGGGTTTGCAGGGTTTCGCTGTCTACGAGGTCGTCGGTAAACCGACGCTTTTTGACGCCATAGCCTAAGAAGTCGCCAAATCCGTCGGGATAATCGGAGTCTTTGTAGAACCCGTCTTCAAACGTGACGTTCCACTGGTAGCCCAAACCGATGGTGAACTCGTTGTAGCTTTCTGTCAGGTCGCCGCGGGATTCAAACGCCACCAATGCGCCGGCCCACTCGCCGTAGTCGGCAAAGTCGCCACTTTTGCGCACTTGCAAGCTGCCAATAGAGCCACCGGGCAACAAGCCGAGGCTGAAGGCCTTGATGGTTTGCTCGGTGATGGGGGCGCTCAGTCCGTCAACCGTTATTTGTGCGTAGCGTGGATTGAGACCACGTACCGACAAGAGGCTGCCGTAAACAAAGTTCATACCCGAAGAGCGGTTGAGCAAACCGGCGGCCGTGCCGCGGCCTTTGGATACAACGGCTTCGGTCAGGGTGGTGCTTACCGTGTTTGTTTCAAGATCCACGCTGCGGGCGTGTTTGAGGGTGTCTTTCAGCAGCCGGTCCAGGACGGGGAAGTCGTGGAATGCATCATCCGGGCGAATGCCCTCGTCTGTGTGTTGTGCCGATAGGGGGCGGGCTGTCAGCACAAACAGCAAGGAGAGAGAAAGCCACAAGGCCTTCTTTAGTGTTGGTTGTCCAGTCATTTTGTTTTGTTGTTGGGTGTTATGATGCGGCAAAGAAAAAAGTTTATTCAAATAATTTATCACCAAATAAAACAATTAATGCAGGTTTAATACCTGCATTAAATAAAGAAAACCGTATTATATTGAGTTTTTTTGTAGAATTATTACTACTAATGAAGTCGGTAAAAGAAGTTGCGGCAGGTTACGGTTGCCTAACCATTGACATTTCTTGAATTTAAAGATGAGTGCTTTATCGGGCTTAAAACAACCCCGTAATCCGTCCCTCCGCATCCAAATCCATGCCTTCGGCAGCGGGGTGTACGGGAAAGCCGGGCATGCGCAACTTTCTTGCTGATAGTTATCATAAGAGCATTATATTTGTATTCGAATACCATCATAATAAATGACTACAAACAGACCGGCGGTACGCATTTATAAAAAAGGTGAAGAGCCTGATGACTTGATCTATTGGCGGAGCGTTCCCCCTTATGAGCGTGTTTTAGCCTTGGAACAAATACGTAAACAATACAATGACTGGAAGTATGGTGCTGGACGAGAATTTCAAAACGTTTATAAGATTATTAAACGAAAAAAACGTTGAATATTTGGTGATCGGCGGTTATGCAGTTGCTTTTCACGGCTACCCTCGATACACCAAAGATTTGGACTTCTGGGTTTATGCTCAACCTGACAATGCCGATAAATTGATAAGCGCTATTGCTGAATTTGGACTCGGATCTATAGGACTAAAAAAAGAAGATTTGTTAGATAAAGACAATGTGATTCAATTGGGATATGAACCTAATCGTATAGATCTAATCATAGACCTTGAGGGATTAAACTTTAATGCATGTTATGCCCAACGCGTTGAAGCCTTATTTGAAGGATTACGCGTTCCTTTCATCCATTTGGATGATTTACTTAAAAATAAGCTTTCCACAGGTCGTATGAAAGATAAATTAGATGCTAAAATGCTTCGCAAAAAAAAGCGGTAACCCGCTCTCAAAACAACCCCGTAATCCGTCCCTCCGCATCCAAATCCATGCCTTCGGCAGCGGGGTGTACGGGCAGGCCGGGCATGCGCATCATGTCGCCCGCTATGGGCACTACGAAGCCTGCGCCGGCAGCAATCTCGATGTCGTTTACCGTAAACGTGTAACCACTAGGAGCGCCCAGCAGGCGGGGGTTGTCTGAAATGGACTTCTGGGTTTTGGCCATGCACACCAGCAGGTGCTCCAGGCCCAGGTCTTTGATGCGTTTGAGGGCAGTGCGGGCGGGCGGGCTGTAGTCTACCTCGGCTGCACCGTAATATGTAGTGGCCAGGGTTTCTATTTTTTGTGTTATTGGCCATTCCCGCTCATATAAAAAGCGTGGTTGCACCGTTGTGGCATCGGCGGCATCGGCGACGGCCTGGGCCAAATGTTCGGCGCCGGCGCCACCTTTGGCCCACACTTCACATACGAAGGCGGTGGCGCCTTGGTCTTTGCAGAGGTCTTGCAGCAGGGTAAGTTCGGCATCGGTATCGCCCGCAAAACGGTTGATGGCGATAAACGGGGTGATGCCAAACAGGCGGGCGTTGGCCACGTGTTTGGCCAAATTGGCAAATCCGGCGCGCAGGGCGTCGGTATTTTCCGTTTTCAGGTCGGCCAGTTTGGCGCCGCCGTGGTATTTCAGGGCACGGGCGGTGGCCACCAGCACGACGGCATGGGGAAAAAAGCCTGCTTCGCGACACTTGATGTCGATGAATTTTTCGCCACCGAGGTCAAAGCCGAATCCGGCCTCGGTGACCACATAGTCGTTCATACCCAAGGCCATGCGCGTAGCCAGTATGCTGTTGGTACCCTGGGCAATGTTGGCAAAAGGGCCGCCGTGAATGATGACAGGATTGTGCTCCAGTGTTTGCACCAGGTTGGGCTGGAGGGCGTCTTTGAGCAATGCTGCCATGGCACCGGCAGCCTGCAGATCGCGGGCGTACACCGGTGTTTTGCCGCCAGGCCCAAAGCCGATGAGCATGCGTCCGAGGCGTTCTTTGAGGTCGGGTATGGTTTGTGTCATGCACAACACCGCCATCACTTCAGAGGCCACTGCGATGTCGAATCCGGTTTCGCGGGGTACGCCGTTGCCTGTGCCGCCGAGGCCCACCATGATGCTGCGCAGGCTGCGGTCGCTGAGGTCCATGACGCGTTTCCAGAGGATGTTGCGCGGGTCCATAGCCGGGCCGGGTTCGGGGTATTGCAAGCGGTTGTCTATGAGGGTGGCCAGCAGGTTGTGCGCGCGTTCAACGGCACTGATGTCGCCCGTAAAATGCAGGTTGATGTCTTCCATCGGGATCACCTGTGCGTAGCCGCCGCCGGTGGCACCACCCTTAATGCCAAATACCGGGCCCAGAGAGGGTTCGCGCAAAGCGGCGCCCGCACGGCGGCCTATGCGGTTGAGCGCGTCGGTGAGGCCGATGGTTATGGTGGTTTTACCCTCGCCTGCCGGGGTGGGGGAGATGGCCGACACGAGGATAAGTTTGCCCAAGGGCGCATCTGGCGCAGGTAAAAGGCTGTGTGGCAGTTTGGCTTTGAAGCGGCCGTAAGGCTCCAGCAGGTCGGCGGCAATGCCCCGTTTGGCGGCAATGTCGGCGATGGGGAGCGGGGTGACGGAGCGGGCAATGTCGAGGTCGGTCATGTGAGCAGGCTGGGCAGAAAGGCGTATATGGTTTGGACAAAGGTAGGGTTATTTGACTTTGTCCCCAATATTCGAAGAAACGAGTAAAAGCGCAAATTTTTTAATTAAACATGAAAAATGGGTATGTTAGTGCTTGATTATCATATTTATTTTTATCTTTGCACTATGATAAAACGTCATATTACAGAAAATGTAAAGCGAGCACTCACGGCATTCCCTATAGTCGGTATTCTTGGACCGCGGCAGGTGGGAAAAACAACCCTTGCAAGACAGTTGGAGCAAGACATGGGAAAGCCCACGCTTTTCCTGGACCTGGAGCGCAGCAGCGATCGGCAAAAACTCGCTCAACCAGAATTGTTTTTGAGCCAGCACAGGGATAAGTGCGTGATCATCGACGAAATTCAAAATATGCCGGAGCTGATGCCGCTGCTGCGCTGGTTGGTGGATCAACAACGCGAACCGGCGCGGTTTGTCCTCACAGGCTCTTCTACACCCGAACTCATTCGAAACAACACAGAAACCTTAGCCGGACGCATCGCCTATTTTGAATTGACCCCGTTTTCCCTTACGGAAATAAACGGTGTCAAAAGCATGTACGAACACTGGTTCAGGGGTGGTTTTCCCTTGTCTTTGTTAGCTGAATCAGACGAAATCAGTAGAATGTGGGTCGAAAACTTCATTGATACCTATTTGCAACGAGACCTCCGGAGTTTAGGATATGACATTTCGACACCCGCTATGGACCGATTATTGCGTGTACTGGCGTCTTTACACGGAAATATCCTTCACCTGCAGGACTTGTCGAATGCCATGAATGTGGGCACCAAAACGCTCAGCAAATACCTTGATATCCTGGAAGGGAGTTTTCTGATCCATCGTCTGCCGCCTTTTTTTATCAATACGACGAAACGATTGGTGCGATCACCCAAGTTATACTTTAGAGATACCGGTTTATTACACAACCTCCTTCAAATCAAAGACCTTACCAATTTGCATGGTTCCATTTTTCATGGTTCGTCCTGGGAGGGCTATGTGATAGAGCAAATCATGTTGTCGGCCGGTAAAGCATGGCAATACGATTTTTATCGTACCCACGGAGGCGCTGAGACTGACCTTGTATTGTCGCAGCCCGGCGGCAAAAAAGCAGTCATAGAAATCAAGTACAGTGTAGACCCCACACCGTCACGCGGGTTTTACGAGTCTGCCGAAGATTTAAAACCCGACTACCAGTACATCATCATTCCCGAAGGGGAATCCTGGATGCGAAACGAGCGCCAAAAGGTTAGCGGGCTGGCGCACTTCCTCCTCCACGAACTGCCCTCACTTTAAAAACCGTACAATTTCTGTGTACACGGACTCGTCCTGCAATTCGTGCCCGAGGTTTTCGGTCACAAACAACTGCGCATTGGGCAAGGCTTTTCCGTACCGATACGCGTCCGTTATGTTGGCCAGGGGGTCTTGCTTGTCGTGTATCACGAGGGTTGGGTGCGCGATGCGGGCACAAAATCCGGCCACGGAAAAATACGCCACCGGATTGCCAAAGCGCTTTTCGAAGTATTGACGCACGCTTTCCTGGGTGCGGTGGCTGAGCCGGAGGTTTTTATTGAAATGGGCTGCGATGTCTTCCAGGTCAGAGGGCGCGCCCAACAGCACTAATTTTTGCACACCGGGCGCTTCAAAATGGGTCATGAAATAACTGAGCGTCATGCCGCCTACGGAGTGGCCGACCATGTAATGGACCGGGTGTTGCTGCAAGACCGCGTGAACCGCTTCCGCGTACAGGTAGGCATTGAACAAATGGCCGTCGGATTGGCCGTGGGCTGGCGCGTCTATGGCCAGCACCGTGTAGCCCTGCGCTTCCAAAACAGGCCCCAGGCGTCGCCACCTGCCAGCGTTGGATTGCCAGCCATGCAGGAGCAACACCACCTTGTCGGGATTGCCCGGCCATGTGTAAGTACGGATGCGCTGGCCAGAAGGCGTAAAAACGTCGCCCTGGCGGGCGCGTTCCAAAAATGGTTTGTCTTTCTCTTTGATGCGCCCGCCACGGGGTGTACAAAACAAGTCGAATGCCTTGGCCGCTGCTTTGCCCGGCGCAACCAGATGCAAGGTGTTGTAGTATTTGCCCAGTGCAATTGGCAGCGTTTTTTCGACGAGGCGTTTGGCGATGGCCATGGTTTTGTACGTGTAACATATCGCCGGATACATTTGTTTGAATAGAAAAATTTGGTTCAATTATTTTCCTCTATTTGCATGGGTAGTAGAATGCAAATGCGTTTTTATCAAAATGTTATAAAAAATTGAATGTATTTTTTTCTGGATAATTCTCGGAATTCGTTCTTGTCAGGCCGACGTCAAGAGCGTTATTTTGTTAAAAAAATAAACCAATATTCAATATGCCAAACAGAAGCATTAGAATGTGTATGCATGCCATACTTTATATGTCAGTTCTGTTTATCACCAAAACGGTGTTGAAGGC
>JBMOHO010000105.1:0-11061 GCA_049317805.1 Saprospiraceae bacterium | reverse complement strand
GGCCGTTGTGGCGCCTGTGGCCAGCACGAATGCGGCCAACAGGAAGGAGAACAATGCTGTTTGTTTCATGCGGTATGTATGGTTGGTGAAAAAATCAGTTTTCGATGGTTGCGATCTCTATACTTTTACGGTTTTGCGGTTTAAGAAAATTAAAAATGTAAAATGGCAAATTCTATAAATCGCTGAAGACGTAACTACACCAATAATCCCTAAAGATAGAAAATGTGATCACTAAAAATGCTGAAAAATTTTGTGCTGCCGTTAATTGGTGTCCAAAAAAATATTATCCACGAGCTCCATGTTTTTTCATCAGCTCGTCAGATATAAACGCTTTATAATCAAAATTTTCAGGCAAATCTATGATTCCGTGAAGCTTGCGGAAGGCTTCAAGACGCATTTTAGGCGTTTTAGTGGTTGAAGGAGAAGTGTTGTCCATCAAATGAACCGTTACCCCATGCTTTTTAAATATGGGCAGCAGGCTTTCGAGGGCTTTAACATCTTCTGCCGTGTTTATTTGAATGGTAATGGTCATCGGAAAAGTGTATTTAATGTGGTCTATGTTTTGCCTACAAATATACAACTTTTTCACTTTTTTCACCCATTCAAGCCCGAAATAAAGCCTATTTTTGCCGGGTATGCGTACATCAACTCCAGATACCACACTGAAATGGCCCCACCTGCACATGATCCGGGTGGAAGGAGGGACGTTTGAGATGGGCAGCGCATCGGAAAACTCCAAATACAACGGAAAACCGGTGCACACTGTCACCGTATCCGATTTTGAGTTGGCGCAATTCCCGGTGACCCAGGCGCTTTGGGAGGCTGTGATGGGCGAGGGGAGCAACCCTTCGAGTTTCGAAGGCACGCGCCGCCCGGTGGAAAGCGTGAGCTGGTACGATGCTGTGGCCTTTTGCAATCGGCTGAATCACTTGGAAAGGCTTCCGTTTTGTTATTTTTCCGATAGTAAATCTACACAACCATACGCTCTCGAAGGCGAATTGACCAAGAAAGGCCCGGTGTACTTCAACCCTGCCCCCGGCGCATTCCGCCTGCCCACTGAGGCGGAGTGGGAGCACGCGGCTCGGGGTGGGGCATGCCAAACAGAAACGAAGTACGCTGGCTCCGAGCGCGTGAAAGACGCCGCTTGGCACTTTGACAACAGCGGCAACGAAACTCATCCGGTTGGACTCTTGCAGCCTAATATGTTGGGTTTGTACGACCTGAGCGGAAATGTGTGGGAGTGGTGTTGGGATTGGTACGGTGAATATCAAAAGCGTTCGAAGCCTGATCCTTCTGGGCCGAAAAGTGGTATATACCGTGTGTTGCGCGGGGGCGCTTGGAACGGTGGCAATTGGTTTGACCAGGTGTCCAATCGCAGCAGGTATGCTCCTGATGACTGGTACGACGACTTCGGGTTCCGGCTTGCCAGGACAGCGCCATGAGGGTTACCCTTTTTACTTTTATTGTTTTACCCTTTTTATCTTTTCGATCTGCGGTATGGGTACAGGATTCGGCGCAGCCGAAATTTTTTTTTGATAAATGGGTAGGTAATACGAAGGCGATGGCTGCGAGCCATCGCCTTCGTAGGCTGGGCAAAGAGGAATTTTAGTATCCATTTTGCAAATCCGCCATTTTACCCCATTTTTGTAACCAAATAACAACATGCACACCTTCCACCTCCCCATACACGAACTCGGGCCGGACTTCATCCGTGACCTCAAGCGCCAATACCCATCGGCAGACCTCGAGATCGTCGTGCGCGAACGGCTGGAGCATCCGGACATGGACGAGGCCGCTTTCTGGCGCATCATCGGCCTGCTCGACTGGCGCCAAACCGGCCACAACGAGGCGGTACTGGAACCCGCCGTGGAGGCTCTTGCACAATTGTCCAAAGATGCCATTGCAGCATTCGAAGACATCCTGTCCGAAAAACTCTGGCTGCTCGATACGGAAGCCCACGCCCGGCCCTTCATGGACAAGCACCCCAAAGGTCGCCTTTCGGTCGATGACTTTCTGTACGTGCGCTGCTGTGTGGTGGCCAACGGACAAGCAGCTTTCGAGGAGGTGCTGCAACACCCGGAAAAAATACCCGACCTGAGCTTCGGCGCCCTGCTTCGCCTGGCTGACCTGGCACACCGCCGGAAAACGGGCAAGGATTTGGATCACATTCCGACGTATAATTACGAAACGTACAGCAACGCAAACGGGTGGATTTGAGCGCATGTATCACGGAAACGCAGACGAAAACGACCTGCGTCGAAATAGAAAAAAGATAGGATCCATCGACATGCAATTACCTCACCTGGAAATGGTTTATGTGCAAGGCGGAACCTTCACCCAAGGCGACCGTGAGGTCACCCTGTCCGACTTCGAGTTGGGTAAATACCCTGTTACCCAGGCGCTTTGGGATGTTGTTTTTGGTCGCCTGATCAACCCTTCACGGTTTCCCAACCCCAGAGGCCCAGTCGATTACGTCAGTTGGTGCGATGCGATAGCCTACTGCAATTGGTTGAATAAAAAACTGGAATTGCCGTGTTGTTATTTTTCTGATGAGGCATGCACAAAGGTCTATGGGGTAATACACCATGAGGGTCGTGAATTTGAACGCATGCCCAATGGAGGCCCGGTGTACTACAAACCCACTCCCGGCGCATTTCGACTGCCTACAGAGGCGGAGTGGGAGTATGCAGCGCGCGGCGGGCCGTTTCGCACAGCGACGGAATATGCTGGCTCTGATCGGGTGAAAGACGCAGCGTGGTACGATGATAACAGTGGTGGCGGCACCCATCCGGTGGGCCTGCTGCAACCCAATGCGCTGGGCTTATATGATATGAGCGGGTTGGTAAGTGAGTGGTGCTGGGATTGGAATTCGATTTATACGTCATCAACAAAGAAAAATTCAATTGATCCGCTAAGTGGGTGGCTTCGTGTGCTTCGCGGTGGGTCGTGGTCAAGCGACAATGTTAAAACGCTTATTGTCACATTCCCGGAGGCTGCTGGCGATCCGACTCTCCGCAACAACAATTTCGGTTTCCGCTTAGCCCGCCACTCCACCCTTCCACCACAACCTGCCGACATCAAACCTTACCCAAACTAATAAAAATGTAAAGCTCATGTGAAAAATTCCGTAAATTTGCAATTCGCGATTTGCAAATCAAGAATCATGCACATGAAAAAGCACCATGGCATGCGGCCCCACGACATCGTGGTTCTGCTCAAAATCGCCGCCAAAAAGGATCATCCGTGGCTTATGAAGGACTTGGCCCGCGAACTGCACATCAGCCCGGGCGAGATCAGCGAGAGCCTGGAGCGTTCCGTGTTCGCAGGCCTGTTGGCCGCCGATAAAAAGCACTTGATGAAAGGCGCTTTGCTTGAATTTCTCCAATATGGCCTGAAGTACGCGTTTCCGCAAAAGCCGGGGGCTTTGGTGAGGGGTATCGCCACTGCCCATTCGGCCGATCCCTTGAACGCGCTGATACAAAGTTCAGAAACCGTCGTGTGGCCTTGGGCCGAAGGCACTGCACGTGGTCAGGCCGTCGAACCCCTCCATGCATCGGTGCCCCAGGCCTGTAAGGAAGACCAGGCCTTGTACGCCCTCCTGGCGCTCACTGACGCCCTGCGCATCGGCAAGGCCAGGGAACAACAATTGGCAATAGACACCTTAAAAAAGATGTTGATATGAAAAACACTGCGATCAACCTTTAAAGTGGGTTTGGCGCTTGGAGTTTAATTTCCTACAATCAACTCTTCCAAATGATCAATCAAAATTTTTACTTTTGGGACCAATCCAATAACTTGTTCATGTTCAAACTGAACGAAGTCTTTATAGTCGGCGTCTTGCCTAAAAGAAAAGAGTTGGTTAAATAATCTGCCTTCTTCCGGGTCAATTTTTCCTGATAAAATCAGTTCTTTATTGAATGCATTTTTTAGCCCGGCATGTGTGAAGGCTTTCAATTCTTGCTGAACGAAATAAGCAGAAATGGCGTAAAATGCCGCATAATAAAGCCTGTTTACCGTCGCAAATAACTTTTGTTCGGCCAACAGAATTTCTGCCTCCGAAAAAGTCTCCCGCGCCCGATCCAGACGGTATTTCACCACGTCCGCTTTCGAAAAACTCATACGGCAATTCCTTCACCCTGAATCGCTGAAAAAATAGGCGTATGAACATGCATCTTCCACGTTTCGGCGTTTTCGACCAATACGCCCAACACGCACCCTTGCTGCAGTTCAACGTCGTATAATTTGTCCAACACTTGGGTTTTCAACTGAAAACCCACCGGAATATGGAATAAAATCAAAAAGTCGTAATCCGAATCGGTGTGGTGCGTGCCACGGGCTCGCGACCCAAAAAAGACTACCTTCGCTGTAGGGTCGAAGGTACGCGCGACGGCCTTAACGGCTTGGGCGATGCTTTGGTCTTGTGTATTCATATCGAGACGGGAACTGTTGATGCAAATATAGACAAATACTGAAACACTTCGTCCTGCAACTGCACCTGCAGGACGAAGCGTTAGCCTCACTGTTTCACCACCTTTCGCAAATAAGCCTTTCCACTCGCTTCATCGCGCAACACCACCACATACACCCCCGGCGCGTAGTCCTCCAATTGGAATTGGGGCCGGGCCGGGCCAGTGTAGATGAGCTGTCCCGTCTGGTTGAACACATTCATGGTGGCCTGCTCGGCGGGTATGGAATAACTGAATTGCACCACCGACGCGCACGGATTGGGGAATGCCGCAAACGCCGGGTCGTCTACCTGTATTTCCGTGGCGTTCACTAAGGCGCTCAAGGGCAACAGGATCAGCACACCGCGGTTTTCGCCCAACTGATCCTGGACACCGCCAATGGCTAAGGTGTTGTTGTTCAACAGCGTCGTTTGTACCGGCGAATCGTCGTAATCGTTGCGGAGCAGGGCCACGCGTTTGATTTCCTGTCCCTGTGCGTCGATGATCAGGAGCAGGATGCTGTATTGTGCCGCGCTGTTGGACCGGCCGGTGACCAGAATTTCGCCATTGGGCAGTTCCATCACGTCGCAGCCAGACAACGGCGTGATGAGGCTCATGCTTTCGTAGGTTTTTGTCCAGATCACCTGGCCATTGGTGTCCAGTTTAACCAGCAGCAGTCGGCCCACGCTCACGCCGTTCATGTCGTTTGAGTAGCCGGTTACCAGCATGTTGCCGTCGGACAAAGGCGTCACGGCCATGAGGTTGTCCGTTTGGCCTTCGTCTATGGTGGTTTTCCAGATCAACTGGCCATTGACGGTGGTTTTCAGTACGTGGGCGTTGGTGTTGATGTTGGTGCCCGACAGTTGATCCGAACAAACGCTGACGACGAACTGCTCGTCGGCGCTCAGGTATGCGTCAGACAAGGTTTGATAATGAAGGGGCAAGGTGTCGTCCTCCACCAATACTGTGCCCACGAGCTGAAGGTCGTCGGCCGTGCTGTTTAGCCGAACGACTGCGTGGTAGGGTGTGCCCGTAACGCCATATGTGCCCACGCCCACCAGACTTTGATCGGCCAGGGAAAACAAGGCCTTGACGCGGAGGGTATTTGGGGTAATCAGGTCTTTTTGCCACAGCACCTGACCCTGGTCGCTCACTTTGGCGACGTACAGCCCTGAACTATCGCCCTGAACCGCGTACTGCGCGCACACAGCGTAGGCCCCGTCGGCGGTAGGGTAGAGCGACTGAAAGGACTTTTGGCTTGCATTGGGCAGTTGGACCGACCAAAGGGTGTCGCCGTCGGCATTCAATTTCCACACTTCGGCCGTACCCATCCAGTAAGGCGCACAGGCTGCAAGGAGCTCGTTATCGGCGTTGCGTTGCAGGCTGAAGCACGCAGCGGACGAAAAACTGTTGTACACGGGCTGGGCGCCAAGGTGGAACAACAACAAAGCAAAGGGGATGATCGGAAGGATTTTCTTCATGATAAATCGGTTTAGTACCGCAATAACGCTAAATGGCTGACCAAGGATGCGAAAGGTAAAAAATTTAACGCTCGGGTAATGGTTTGGCTACCTTTGTTTTAAGGTTGTCAGGTGTCAAATAAAAAAAATTTAAACCGCAAAACCGCAAAATGTAAAACCGCAAAACCGCAAAAATATTGAGATCGCGACAATCGAAAAATGGTAACTATTTAGCATGCGCCTGCGGCGAAGGAATTTTCACCACAGATTAACACAGATTATCACAGATTATCACAGATTTTATTCAAAATAACGCATAATCTGTGTTAATCTGTGTTAATCTGTGGTGAAATCAATCTAGAGCGCCGCCGCAGGCGGGTGCCAAGTAGTTACGAAAAATGAATTTTTCACAACTGTTTCAATCCTTCCACCACATCCACGTACGCCGCATCAATCGAAGGGAAATCGGCTATCGTGCGTTCGCGGGAAGGCAGGGAACGGCGTTTGGCCAAAGGGGTATCCGAATAGTCAAATGGTTCAATGCGCACTGGCACTACCTTGCGTCCATTGTCCAAGGCTTCAAACACCAGTCCGGCCCAATCGGGCGAATCAAACAAATTGGCGCTCACCAAGGCCACCACGTAATCGCTGTCCTGCATTTCTGCCCTGGCCCGGTCGAGGGTGATTTCGCTGGCGGCCACCGCATGCACAAAATGCGCCTGTACCTTTTTGGTCATCAACGACACGTTCATGTGCTTTTTCAACATCTTGGCAGCCGCGTCGTCGCGGATATCGTACACCACAAGGAATTTTGGGATGTCGGATTTGGGATGTTCGATTGGGGATTTATGACCTGGTATTGGGGATGTTGGATTGGGGGATTGGTCGGGCAGGTTATCGATTACGTGCAATAGCGCGGCGGTCACCTGGTTGATGGTCTGTTGGTAGTCTTCCCATTTGATGGCGCCCTGGATGGTATATTGCTGTTTGGCGGAGGCTAATCGGGAAGACAACATGCTGACATCGTTACCTATGCCCGCATTGAGCTGGATATTGAGTGTGTTCAATTGCTCCATGGCCTCTTCCAGTTTGCTTTGCTGGATAAGGGCGCGGATGTGTTGTACCGTGGCGTTGTGGGTGGAAGGCATGGAACAGGATTTTATTTGTTATTCGACTATACGGGGCAGGCTAAACCAATTTTTTGTGCCAGCTGAGTTCAAACGGCATCCAAAAGTTGGTTTGCAGTTTTTCAAGGGTGTCGGCTAAGGTATTGAGCACAGGGGTACGGGGCGAGACGATGCCATCGGCCACCGCTTTGGAAAAAGCGTCACGGGAGGCAAAGTTGATCACGCCGTCATCGTCGAGCCAGCCAAATTGCATGCGGTCAAACCAGTCTATTTGCATGTCGTGGCCTAATTGCTCCAGAAAATGCACCGACTTGTCGATGGAGCAGCCGCTGGCGCCCGCGCGGGATTCATCCACCATCAACAGCAGCACCCGATGACCAAACACTTCCCCCCGCGCTTTCAGGGCCACGTTGTGGGCTGTCCATTGTTTGCAAAAAACCTGCATCTGTGCGTCCACTGTTGCGGCCTCCGCATCGGTGAGCGCACGGTCAGCCACGTACATCCACACGCGGGAGGCAGGCGAAAAACCGGTGTCCTGGGTCAGTGCTGGGTAGGGTAGGGTGGCGCTTGTCATCTGACCATGTTGTTGAGGATCATTTCGGAGAGGTCGTACACCACCACATCGTCCTGTTTTTCGCGGGCTTTCAGGCCGTCTTGCAACATGGTGATGCAGAACGGACAATTGGCCACCACTGCCTTGGGGTTCACGCCCAGCACCTCGTCTATGCGTTCGATGTTGATGCGCTGCTCGCCGGGTTCGTCTTCTTTCCACATTTGGGCACCGCCCGCGCCACAGCACAGGCCGTTCTGGCGGGAGCGTTTCAGCTCGACCAGGTCGGCGTCTAAAGCGGCCAGTATTTCGCGGGGCGCTTCGTACACGTTGTTGGCGCGGCCAAGGTAGCAGGAGTCGTGGTACGTGATGCGTTTCCCTTTAAACTCGCCGCCTGCTACTTTCAAACGCCCTTCGGCGATGAGCTGTTGGAGCAGCTGGCTGTGGTGCAGCACTTCGTAGTGTCCTCCCAGGGCCGGGTATTCATTTTTGAGGGTGTTGAAACAGTGCGGACAAGCGGCCACAATTTTCTTGACGTTGTACAGGTTTAGCGTTTCGATGTTCATCATGGCCGTCATCTGAAACAGGAATTCGTTGCCCGCTCGGCGCGCAGGGTCGCCGGTGCAGCGCTCTTCGTTGCCCAAAATGGCAAACTGGATGCCCACGTGGTTCAGGATGTCGCACACGGCGCGGGTCACTTTTTGCGCGCGGGTGTCAAAACTGCCGGCACAGCCCACCCAAAACAGGATTTCGGGTTCCAGGCCTTCGACGGCGTATTCAGCGTATGTTTTGGCTATCATGGTCAGGTTGGTGCTTAGTTTCTCCAGGCGTCTCTTTCTGCCGACATGGCCCAGGCGGCGCCGTTGTTTTCTATGGCGTTGAACAGCGGAAGCCATTCGGCCGGACCGGCAGACTGGGTGAGTATCTCGTGGCGGCGCAGTTGGAGGATGATGTCTAACGGATTGATGAGCACGGGACAGGCTTCCACGCAGGCATTGCAGGTGGTGCAGGCGTGCAGTTCTTCGGGTGTAGTGTAGTCAAACAGGCTTTTGCCGTCGTTGTAAGCGCCAAGGGTTTGGGCACCGCTGTCGAGCTGGCGGCCCACTTCTTCGGCGCGGTCGCGCACATCCATCATGACTTTTCGGGGCGACAACTTTTTGCCAGTGAGGTTGGCCGGACAAGCGGCGGTGCAGCGGCCGCACTCGGTGCAACTGTACGCATCGAGCACGTTTTTCCAGCTCAGGCTGAACACGTCGTTGGCCCCAAATTCGGGCAAATCGGCGGCAGCGTTGGTGTCGGGCTGGTCGAGGCCCATCATGATGCGCACCTCTTTTTGTATTTCAGGCATGTTGGCCATTTCGCCGTTGGCATTCAGGCGGCTGTACCAGGTATTGGGAAACGCCAGCAGGATGTGCAGGTGCTTGGAGTGCGGCAGGTAGCACAGGAAACCAAACACGGTGAGGATGTGCAGCCACCAGCCAAAACGCTCGATGCCGACGAGGGTGTTGTGCGACAAGCCGCCAAACAAAGCAGGCCCCAGGGTATTGCTTACGGCAAAGTTGCCGGTTTGGGGATAGTGCGGATCACCGAGGCCCTGCAACACCTGATCGGCCCCGTTCATGCAAAAAATGCCCGTGATGAGCACTATTTCGCCCAGCAGGATGTAATTGGCGTCTTTCCAGGGGAAGCCTTTCAACTCCGGTTTGCGGAAGCGGGAAATGTGCAGCACGTTGCGGCGGATCAGGAAAATGATGGTGCCGATGAACGCCAATACCGACAACACCTCAATCAGGCTGATGACAAAGGTGTAAAAACCGCCCAGCGTGTGCGCAAAAAAACGATGGCTCCCACTTAGTCCGTCGACGAAAATTTCAATCAACTCCACCTGCGTGACCACAAACGCCACGTACAGAAAGAGGTGCAGCACGGCGGGGATCCAGTTTTTGAACATTTTCTGCTGACCCAGGGCCACCAGGGTCATGGTACGCCAGCGCGCGGCAGGGTTGTCGGTGCGGTTTTCGGGTCGGCCGAGCAGCACGTTGCGGTACACCCTGCGGTAGCCCCGCACGGCAAACCAGGTACTTGCAGCGGCCACCAACGCAAAAAGAATCGTTTGGAGCATAAAAAATTGTTTTCCGGGTGCAAATTACAGCGATAAGAATGGACTTTTGCATCAAAATTATCCGCAACGTCTATGGTGATCCTCAACGACCGGCAAATACGGCAAAAAATAAAACGATTGGCCATTGAAATCCTGGAACACAACCTGGGGGAAACGGAGATCATCCTGGCCGGACTGAACCAGAACGGCCTGGCCTTTGCCCAACTGATCGTGGATGCCCTGATGCCCATCAAGCCCGACACGATGGACATCACCCTCACGCGCATTCGCCTCAATCCGGCCAATCCGGTGGAATACGCACCGGAAATTGAGATGCCGGAAGCGGCGTTGGAAGACAAAGTGCTCATTCTGGTAGACGATGTGGCCAACACGGGCCGTACGGTTTTTTACGCCTTGCGCCCTTTGCTGCGTGTGCTGCCCCGCCGGGTGGAGATGGCGGTACTGGTAGACCGCAAGCACAAAATGTTTCCCATTCAGCCCGATTATGTGGGTATTTCGCTGTACACTACGCTGAAGGACAACATTGAGGTGCACCTCGAAAGCGAAGAGATGGTGGTGTATTTGGGATGAATATAAATAGCCTTAATTGCCCTGGGCTTAAGCCCAGGGCAATTGAAGCTTAAGCCCAGGGCAATTTTTTAGCCTTCTTCTGCTCATTATTGCTTTCATACAGGCAATACTGTTCATACTTGACCGGGTCGCGTTCGGCCCAGATGTCTTTCCCAATATCACAAAGCACGACAAGTTCTGCATACAAGTGGTTGCCCAGTTCCATGCGGCGCTCCACGGCGATGTCGCGGTCGTGCAATTTATCCTGTTGAATGTTCATGGCCGCTTCAAAGTCGCTGCAGGCGGTTGAAATGCGGGACAGCAGGTTTTCGTTGACGCCCTGGTCGGCCAGAAAGTCAATTTGTTGACGGGCCACGCGCACCACCCGGCGGCCGCAGAAGAGCAGTTGGGGGTCCGACATATCGCCCAATTTGGCGGTACCAAACTTGCGGTAACGTCCGCTGCGGTCGTGGTAGCGCATGGCCACGCGGGTCATGAGCGATCGGATGGCGGTTTTGAGTTTTTCGGCGGCCTGGTTTTTCTTTTCGGTGGTGATCATCTGGTCGCCCACGAGTTCGTCGTCGCCGGGCAATTGCTGGAACAAACCGCATTGGGCCTGAAATGCGCGGAGGCGATCGATGGCATACCCATATTGGACAAAGGCCTCCAGATCGCGTTCGGCGTACTTGAGCCGTTCGAGGCATTGCACATACAGGTCGGCGTCAGAAACGTTGTATTTGCGGTGGGTAGGTTGCTTTTTCATGGTCAGACAAGGTGTTGATCCGCCGCAAAAATAAATTGTTTTGAA
>JBMOHO010000104.1:0-11071 GCA_049317805.1 Saprospiraceae bacterium | reverse complement strand
GAGTAGGGGGCGGCGCGCGCGCGCTCAACAGCCAGGGCTGCGCGGCGCCACGCAGCGGTTTAGCATGTCCATGTCTACATCCCGCAAGCTGTGCACGGTCGGGTATTCGGCCTGCACCCACTCCACACCTTGTTCGCATTGTTGTCTACGGGTGTTGTATTCTGTTGATGCCAGGCTGTGTTTGACGTTTGAATTGAGCAACAACATTTTATTATCTTTCAAATCCAGCGGCACATAGGCATACTCCAGCGAACGGCAGTCCAGCCTCATGGCCTGGCCTTCGCGGCCAAATACGCTGGCAAACATATCCATCACCCCGCAGCGCACCCCGGCGTATTTGTGCTCTGCCTGTTGGGCCATGAGCACCATGTCCATGCGATTCAACTCCAGGCCCAACAAGCAGTCAAGGGCAAAAATGACTCCACACTCTACGGCTGCGGACGACGAAAGTCCGGCGCCCAACGGCACATCCCCGCCAAACACCAGGTTAAAACCCCGCAAAGTGTGGCCATTTACCAGCAGTTGATCGGCAACGCCCAATACGTAATTGGCCCAGTCTTGCCCACGGGGCGCCAGCGCATCAATGGAGCAAGTGAACGTTTCCTTGAAATCGGCTGCAAACAGGTGAATCTCCGAGTCGTCTCTCAGCCCTGCACATACGTAAATGTACTTGTTGATGGCCGCGGGCAACACAAATCCTTCGTTGTAATCGGTGTGTTCGCCGATGATGTTCACGCGTCCGGGCGAACGCACCACCACCCGGGGCGCTGCGCCGAAAACGGTGTGAAACGCGTCTACAATAGTGTTTACCATCTGTTGTGTTTTGTGTCTATGGCGCTATCCGTTTATTTAAAACTGGATCGTGCATCGGTACTCCGGTGTCCAATGCATACCCCGGATCGACAGCACACTGTCTTTTTTATCAAAAACAGGCACCGACTCCGGCAGTAAATCGTTCAAATACGGCGCATTGCGCGGCATGGGCCTGAAATAAAACACCATGTCTTTTCCGCCGGCCGCCGGGTAAAAACGCCGCATACCGATCTGCCAGGGCATGCCCTTGTAAAACTCGTCGGCCACCAGTTCCCCGTCCAAAAAGCCCATCGCCGTGTCGCCCACATAATCGATGTTGAGCCAAAGGTCGGCCAAACCGGCGGGCCACGCTGCGGGCAGTTGCAACGCCCACTTGCGTTCGCTGACCTGCCTCAAGGCCACCGGTACGTCCACCACCGGCATTTGAACCCGGTAGGTACGCAGCACCACGTTTGAGTCGGTGTCCGGCACGATGGTTCCACCCACCGCGTTGGGTTGCGCAGCGGTGGCCGGATAAACCGAAAAACGGAAATCGGCCGACCCCATGCTGCGGCATTCAAACGCGGCCCCGTTTTCGAGCACCGTAGCACTGGAAAAGACGAGGTGGTCTCGACCGTTGATTTTTACGGTGTATGATTGCAGCGCAGTTGCTTTGTCGATCACCAGCACGTTGGTTACCGAACGGCCGTTTGAGACTTTGAACTCGGCGGCACCCTTTGAAGGACAGGTGACCAACCAGCGCTCTGCGTTTTGGTCCACCGCGCACCCCGACGCATTGCGCACCACCAAACCCTTTTGTTGGGGAAACCAAAATTCTGGCCTGACCCCTTCCGGCACAAAAAATACCCAATACGGTCCGGCCGGTCCTACGCCTTTGGCCATCGGCTGTGCAGTGGCGTATTGCAGGGTTACGCCGTTCAGGTCGAATTGAAACGGGAAAATGGCGTTTTCACCACCTTTAAGGTCAAATCCCCCGTTTGCAGGCACATTGATGATGCCTGTTTGGGTTTGTATGCCCACTTGAATGCCGGTTTTATCCGACACCACGGCGTCATCCTGAAAATTTTGGACAAACAGATAACCCGCTCCGTTCCGCGCCCGGGCCGCATACCGTACATCTCGCAGATTATCGGCGCGCAACGTGTCGGCGTTGGAAGGCAACACCACGTCCAGGGGTGCCAACGTTTCGCCGAAGTAACGGGTAAAAAAGTGCAGCAGTTTGAGGCGGTGAAAGCCCTCGCGCAGTTGTCCGTATTCGCCGATGGGCGCCTGAAAATCGTAAGACAACTTGGGCAATCCATAGGCCTCATCGGCAAAATACGAATTTTCGCCCTTGGGCGTGGTGCCGCCGTGGTACATGTAGTACCCAATGCCGTTGGCGCCGCTGCCCAGACAGCGGTTGATGAGCGCGTCCATGCTTTTTTGGTCTACAATGGGCCTGCGGGTGTACACCGACATGATGCCCGAGCCCAGTTCAGCTGCAAAAGCCGGGTAGTCTTGCGGTACGTAGCGCACCGGGGCGTAGTCCGGTTGAGCGTGCATGTTTTTATAGAGGAAAAACGGCGACAAGTCCTTTTTCTCCGTCCAGAACGGGTATGCGTACGCCGCAGTTACCGGAATGGTTTCGTACTCGGCGATGGCGGCGTACCCCCAGCCGGTAGCGGTGTAGAGCGGTGTGACCATGCCCGCTTTGACGGCGAGCGATTTGAGGATGCCCATATGGTCATTGCCGAGTTTTGCGTAGGGATTTTCACCGGTAGACACGCTCACGCCCTGGTGGGTAGCGCCGAGGTCTTGTTCTGCGGCCGTCCAGTCGTAAGGTTGGCCCGGATACATAAGGCCCCAGGGCGCTGCCGAGTGCTGGTATTCGTTTTCGATTTGTATGCCGATGATGTTGCCGCCGTCTTTGAAATACAGGCCCTGGAGTTGTTTCCCGATTTGGTTGTACCATTTTTCCACATAGGCCAAGTAGGCGGGGTCGTTGGAGCGAATGACCACCGGGCGCCCCAGCAGCCAGTCGGGCATGCCGCCGTTGCGGATTTCCCCGTGGCAAAAAGGGCCAATGCGGATGATGGCGTACAGGTCATGCTGGCGGCAAAGCTCTACAAAACGGCGGATGTCGCGCTCATTGGCCCACGTAAACCGGCCTTCGTTTTCCTCGTGTACGTTCCAAAACAGGTAGGTGGCCACCACATTGATGCCGCCGGCTTTCATTTTCCGAAGCGACTCCTCCCAATATGCCGGCGGGTACCGGAAAAAATGAAACTCGCCCGTCACCGGAATAAACGGTTTTCCGTTGTGTGTGACGTAATAGCTGTTGACCTCAAAACGATCACCCTGGGGGTTGCTGCCGCCAAGGCGCAGGTGGCCTTCCCGGATGGGCCGGGGCTCGGCACGTACATCTAACGGCAAAGGCTGGGCGCGCAACGCGGCTGCGCACAACATCAACAGGACAATCAGGGGAGCTGGATGGATCATGTGGTGACAGAACTTGTTTGGGCAAATGTAAGGTGTTGTTGTGGCGTTTTGAGGGGTGGGGGGTGGCTTGGGGCTGTTGGATGGGGCGTTTTTTTCTATATATGCGGCATTACCCCGCTTTGTTTTTTTCCTTCACCATGTCCAATATTTTTTTGACCAGCTCCCTGGTCGAAAATGGCTTGGTCACATACAGCGCCGCCCCCAGTTCGTAACCTTTGGATATGTCGTCTGGATTGGATTTGGCCGACATGAAAACAACAGCGGTGTTGTTGAGTCTGGGTTGCGCTTTGATTTGTGCGCATATTTGATACCCGTCTACATCCGGCATCATGATGTCCAACAGCACAATGTCGGGCGTTTTGTTTTCAATGATGTCCAATGCCTCTGTGCCGTTTCGGGCTACAAACACCTCGAAGCCATGTTTGAACATCAGAAATTCCAATGGCATAAGGATGTGCGGATCATCGTCAACCATCAAGATAGTGGGTGCGCTCATGGGCATCAAATTCTGTTTTGTAACCTGTTTTGGGGTCTATTGTTCAATATGGACGATAAAAATGGCCCCATTGGGCTTGTTGGCCTCCACCTGTATGGTATATTCATGCAAGTCAAGGATGCGTTTGGAGATGGCCAGCCCCATGCCGCTGCCTTCGGGTTTCAGGAGTTTTTTATTTTTAATTTGGTAAAATTTATCAAAAATTGATTGTGCCTGTTCGGCTGGAATACCCGGCCCATCGTCGGCAATGCTGATGTGGATGGTTTGCAAATCCTGGGCTATATGCAAGTGTATGTGTTGCTTCGCGTATTTGATGGCATTGGTCAGCAGGTTATAAAACACTTGCCAGAGCAGGTCTCGGTCTGCGCGAAGCACCACCATGGTATTGGGCATAAACACTTGAAAGCGGATATTCTTCTCCTCCAGCAGCGGCTGAATGGACTCGGTCAGCTCTTCCATCAGTGCGCGCAATTCAAAACTTGAGTACTGCAATTTGTAGCGGCCCGCTTCAAAACGCTCCAAGGTCAGGATTTGAGAAATGAGCCTTGTCATGCGTTCCGACTCCTGCACAATGGTACTCAGGTAGTGCTTGCGCTGTGCGGCATCGAACGCCTCGTCGTGGTCGAGCAGCACTTCGCCCAAAGCGCGGATGGAGGTGAGCGGGGTGCGGAGTTCATGGGTAACGGTGGTCAGGAATTCGTCTTTTTGCTCATCGATGATTTTCAGCTGTTCGTTGACGCTTTTCAGGTCGTCGCTCATTTTTTTCAGCTCCGAAGTTTTGCGTTTAAGCTTGTTGTTCAGGCTGAGCACTTGTTGTTGTTCTTTGGCTACATCGAGCACCTCGGTAAAGGCAATGCGTTCCTGGCTCGACACCGAGCTGATGAGCATGCGCGAGGAAGCCGCGCCGATGATGCCACTCAACACCCGTTCTGTAAAGTTGATCATGCGCGGATCGGTGGCCGCTGCCTCCTGCTCCAGCACGATGCCGTGGCGCTGTGCGAAATTGCGCAACAGCTGGTCGCTTTTACGGGGGTGCAAAAAGGAGTTGAGCAAGGTGCGCAAGGTGGCCAGGCTGGCACTGCCCCGGCGTTCGAGCTGCCGCGTTCCAGGAACGGCCACTTTGTTGATGTCGACAAATGCTTCGGCTTGCAATGCCTCTTCGGCCGATTGTTTGGTAAACAGCGATACCCCAATGTACGTGAGCACGTTGATGCTCAGGCTCCAAAATATGCCATTGCTCAATGGATCGAGGTTGGGCAATCCCAAAATACTGGTCGGACGCAACAAGGCAATACCCCATGGCCCATTTTGCACCACCTGCTCGATTACAGGAGACCATCCGGTAAAATTTGACAAAATGAGGGTATACATCCAGATGAAAAACCCTGCACATATACTGGCAAAAGCTGCTGTACACGTCCCCTTTTTCCACAACATGCCCCCTATCAGCGCAGGCGCCATTTGCGAAACAGCCACAAAGGAAATAAAACCAACCGAAGAGATGGTCAAGCGCTCGGCCACCGAGTTTTCAAAAAAATAGGCCAGGATGATGATCAACAACATGCCGACCCTGCGCAACCACAACACCCCTTTGCCTAAGGAGGAAGGCAACCGGTTGGCCTTTTGGCTGATGGCCACCCAACCCGGTATGACCATCGAATTGGTCAACATGTTGCTCAACGCGATGGTTTCGACCACGATCATGCCGATGGCTGCCGACAAGCCGCCTAAGTACACCAAGGCCATTAATATTCCCTGATCGCTTTTGTTCGCAAACAAGAGTAAAAAGGTATCGGGATCCGTATCCGCACTGTACACCAAGCGACCGGCTATGGCAATTGGCAATACAAACAGGTTGATCAAAAACAGGTACAAGGGAAACAACCAGATGGATTTTGCCACATGTTGCTCGTCGTTGTTTTCCGTGACGGCTACCTGAAATTGCCTCGGCAACGTCATAAAAGCCAAACCGGAAACCAATATGGCCAAAAACCAACTCAATGGATCCATCGCCTCAGATTCAAATGCATTGATTTGACCTCCTCGTACCTGGATGACAAATTGATCAAACAGCGCTGCCGGACTGCTAAACAAACCAAAACAAACCCAGAAGCCGACCATTAATATGGCAACCAGCTTGATCACCGATTCGAAAGCAATAGTGACAATCAAGCCAATGTGTTTTTCCGCGCTGTCGGTTCTTCGGGTTCCGTAAATCATGGCAAACAAAGAAATAACCATCGTACTATACAGGTTCATGCTTGTCTTCCAGGCTTCCGGATGTTCCATTTGAGGCGACACAAATACCATACAGGTTGACACCGCTTTGAGCTGTATGGCAATGTAGGGTATGATACCCACAATGTAACACAGGGCCACCAAAGCGCCCAATGAAATGGAATTGCCATACCGGGCAGAAATCAAATCAGACAAATTGGTGATGCGCTGCTGCGCACATACCCGTATCATGCGCACCCAAAGCATGGCCGCCAGGGGCATGATAAAGGTAGGACCAAGGTATACCGGCAAAAAGCCTACTCCTGTGCGAGCAGCATTGCCAATCGATCCAAAATAGGTCCATGCCGTGCAGTATACCGCCAATGAAAGCACATATATGTGCGCCGGAGAGACAAACTTGTTCAGCGCTTGAATACGCCTTGTGGCTAAGCGGGCTATCCAAAACAACATGATAAAATATAACACGGTTAGTATCGTATAACTATTCATCAGCTGTAGGCAAATCGCTTTTCATGGATATTTTTGAATATGTTTTTAACAGGTAAATAGCAAACAACCATATGATTAGAAAAAAAACCAACACGCGTCCCGGATGGTCAGACAACATGCTTTTCAACAAAACTGTGGCCGGAAAATTAACCAACAAAAAGAGCACCGAAAAAAGAAAAACAAACCTGGCGAATAATCTCATCATGGATGTATTGTTGACATGCAAAAGTACAAATTTATGTGTAGGGCAACGACGCCCTACACATATTTTTAATCGGAATCGGCCGTTTGCTAAATATCAATTACCATCGCCACTGTAGTAGCCCCTGAGTGCGTAATAGCCAAAGGTGATGAGGCTACCCACAATAATGGGCGTAAGGATAAACAGCATGATGATGCCGAAAACCAGATCGGATTGATTGCCCGCCAGACCGCTGGTCAGTTTGGGCAAACCAATCGAAGTGATGCTGAAATACCCGGCGTACAGGCCCAGTGCCAGCCAAACGATGCCGAAGCTTTTTTTTATCGTGTCCATAAGGAGTGCGTTTGTGTGAATGAAGAAAAGTGGTGGTTAGCCTTTAGTCGTTTATGGTTTTGTGGGTGTTGCCGTTGACGTACAGCAAACCGATGACAAAACAAACGCCTGCAATAACGATCGGATACCAGAGCCCCTGCAAGTACCAGTCGGGGTCGGTAGGCGTCGGGCCGGTGCCCTTGGCGTTGGACGCCAGATAAGTGGCCACGGCAGGCATCAGGCCGCCAAACACCCCGTTGCCGATGTGGTAGGGCAAAGACATGGACGTATACCGAATCCGGGTTGGGAACAACTCTACCAGAAAGGCTGCGATAGGACCGTACACCATCGTCACGAATACCACTTGTATGAACACCAGGAAAATCAGCGACCAGTAATCTGCTGTTGCAATTTTTGTAACGGCTTTGATTTTAGGCTTCGCCGCCGCCTGGGCGGCATTGGCAAATACCATTTCGTCTTTGGATTCGTCATAAACCGCACCATCGGCAAACACTTTATGTGTCTTGGTGGTGCGGATGCTGTCGAGTGGATTCTTTTTGTCGGCCGCCATAGACACGATTACGGTGCCCTTTTCCACCATTTCGGTGCGGTGCGTGTTGGTGGCCGTATTGTACATGCTCCTGTAAATCGGGAAGTACGAAAGGATTGCAATGAGCATGCCCGCCAACATAATCGGTTTTCGGCCAATTTTGTCGGAGAACCAGCCAAAGAAAACGAACAAGGGTGTACCAAACAGCAGCGCGAGCGCCATGATTTCTTCTACCTGGATGCCATCTACCTTGCAATCGTTTTTGAGGAAGTTCATGGCGTAATAGTGACCCGTGTACCAGATGACACCCTGGCCCATGGTAGCACCCAACAGCGCCAACAGCACAAACTTGAAGTTGAACCGGTTGCCAAAACTCTCTTTTAACGGATTTTTAGAGATATTCCCCGTGTCTTTCGCTTTTTGGAACAAAGGCGATTCATGCATTTTGCGGCGGATGAAGTAAGACACGATCAACATCAGGATGGATGTCCAAAATGGTACCCGCCAACCCCAATTGTCAAAGGCCTCTTTGCTCATGGACGATTTGGTGGCCATGATCACCAACAGCGACACAAACAGTCCGAGCGTGGCAGTGGTTTGTATCCACGACGTGAGATAACCCCGTTGGTTGTCTTTGGCGTGCTCGGCTACGTAAGTGGCGGCACCACCGTACTCGCCGCCCAATGCCAGACCTTGCAACAAGCGCAAAATGAGTACCAACACAGGCGCCATAAAGCCAATGGTCTCGTAACTCGGCACACAACCAATCAGAAATGTAGCGCCGCCCATGAGCACCAGGGTGACCATAAACGTGTATTTGCGGCCAATCAAATCGCCTAACCGACCAAAAAACAATGCACCAAAAGGCCTCACCACAAAACCCGCCGCAAAAGTGGCCAACGTGCTCAGGAAAGCCGCTGTGGGGTTGTCTTGCGGGAAGAATTTTGTGGAAATGATGGTTGCCAAAGAACCAAAAATGTAGAAATCGTACCATTCGATCATGGTGCCCACCGAGGAGGTTGCAATCACCCTGAAGATACTGGATTTAGCTGTTGACATGAGAAAAAATTAGTAGATGATGAAATGGGTGGCCTTCTGCGGTTACAGGAAAATGTGGGTTTGCAAAATGAACTCTCCTTTAGAGCCATTGCGGGTTCGATCTACGTTGTACGTGGGCCTCGCGCTGTATTGCAGCGTTATTTTAGCGTGGTGGCCGTTGATAAACCAGTTTACGCCTGCGTCAAATTGGGTTGATGATGCCTCCAGGCCCTCAAAGTTTTTGTATGTGGTGGTGACATACGGCATCAACTGGTGCCCGTTGCTGAGTTTGGGAAATGCATACCCCACCTGCAAATAACCGATCAGGCCGGTGCCCAATGTCGGTTGTGCGTTTCCGCCGCGCGCATAACCTGCATCAGTGCCCGTTGCTGAAACATGCAAATTCAGGATGCCGATGTTTCGAACGTAGTTTGGGCCAAAATTCATCACTTGAACCAATCCATAAGCGTGTAAACATCCCTTTTTTTCACCCAAACCAATGGGCATGTCCAAAAAGGCATCTACACCAAAATGCGATTGGGCATACGTGTCTAAGGTAAAATTGCGAAACGTGTCTGGCGCACCCACCGTGTCGAGCGTTGCGCTCAATTGGCCCATAATGTCCGCATGGTGGTACCACCCGGCACCCACGTTGAACACTTTTTTACTGCCGAGGTACGATCCTACTGTAAAAGGCAGTTTGTTGTTCTCCTTGTCCCAAAACTGGTAAAAAGCATAGCCCTGTGTAGCCCAATTTTCTGTTTTCACCGGCTCGGTCGAAATACCATTGACGGTAGCATATAATGGCAGCACCGGACTATTTGAAGCTATGCTTCCCGTAGGCGCTACGCCCAATTTGCCAACCACGAAAGGCTTGTTCACCGAAACGCGGTAATCCAAACGCCCCAGTTGACCTTTGGCATAAATACCAAACTGGCGGGCAAATTGGTCAGACTGCTCAATGTTGTACCAGTTGAAAATGGGGGCATCCAAAGTCATAAAGTTTAGCGTGGAGGCCGATGCGATGCGGCTGACGCCATTCCAGTAATGCAAACCAGCGCCTATATACAACTTGTCCTGCACCACCTGATACTCCGTCCAGGCATCGTGGATAAACAGCTGAGGCTTCTTTCCGTCTGTACCCGAAGCACCCTGCCCGTTGCCGCCGCCATTGACAAAACTCTGGTTGTTGATGCCGAAATGCGTCAGGATCAAAAAGCGGGGAGATATCTGCGCGTACCACAGCACGCGCGACCTGCGCAGCGCAAAGTCGGTTGCGGAGCTTTGCGGCAATCCGTTGACGTCCACTGTTCCAGGGTTGTTGGCCGTCTGGGTCAGCCAAAACTGATGCCATATCAAAAAGCGCACGTACTTGCTGCCGTCTTCATTGAGTTTCAAGGTCAACGGTTTGTATCCGTGGTCCACCGCAGGCGGAGTGGGGGTTGGGGTGGCAGTGGGTTGAGCCCAAAGACTGCCCAAATAGAAAAAAGGGAGAAAAGGAAGTAAAACTCGATGTTTCATTCGACATACAGGTTAAAGAGTGAGACATAAAGCAGTAATGACCGTAAACCCAAAATATGTTTGGTCGCCGCTGTTTGCGAAACAAATGTAGCGTCACACCCAACACGCTGTAAAATGGTATATATACTTTTGGTCAGTGTATAGTTAAAAGACCGATTTTCTGAACCGCACCCACTGTATCACCATAAACTTATCACCCAGTTCGGTGATCATGCAGCCGCTGCCCTTTAGTTGCTTTTTGTCGCTGCAATAAGCCATCAGTTCCTCATGCGTCAACACCTGATAAGTGGGGTGGTAGGCAGTGCTTTGTGGCTTCTCAATGTGGTACTTTTTAACCCAATTGGCCACAGAAACGTGCGAAACGCCTAAAATACGCTCGATTTCGCGCAAAGACACGCCTTCGAGATATAACTGCAACGCTTTGACTACGTAGTAAGGGTCTGTTTGCTTACCCTCTTTGTTTACCGTAAAAAAATAGGCGCACGTCTTGCACTTGTATCGCTGCCGCTCTTTGACGATACCGCTTTTGACTACTGCTGCCTCCTGGCATTTGGGACACACGACCGACATAGACAAGTTTTGAAGTTTACAGAAACACTGAACCAATCTAATGCACTGAAAATTATTATTTTAGACAAACAAAAGCAAAGGTAAATAAAATGTATACCAAATGAACATAAATATACCAAATTAGCAAAAATACACTTGTTCACCCGTTTTGTTGTGCCCTAACTTTGTTCCACCGGATCATTACATCGTCATAGCGGGTATTTGCTCCATTTTTGCGCTCTTTTCCGTCTCATCACCTAACAATGTTTCTTATGCCCTATCAAATTCGAACCCTCGAAGAATACCACACCACATACGCCCGGTCGGTTGCCGATCCGGAAGGATTCTGGGCCGATATCGCCTCTTACTTCACCTGGCGCAAACA